>JANPDB010000701.1:0-3625 GCA_031431255.1 Acidimicrobiia bacterium
GAAGGGGACCGGAACGCCGGGAGCAGCGAACGTGACGATGGTGAACGAGACCAGTTCGCCCTCGGTCGGAATGTCGACGGTGCGGAACTCGGTGGCGAAGCAGGCCGCGCATGCGTTGCGTCGGTCGAAGAACCGAGCGCCGCACGAGGTGCACTCGTTGGCGACGAGGTGCGGGGTCGGCTCCAGCCTCAGGTAGCTGACGAGCGGGACACGCGATGCGGTTTCGGTACTCACGGGTGTCACGTTACCGACCGGTGCGAGCGCATTCCCATTTCTGCAGTTGGGCACGCTTCCCTCGGGCCGTCGACTCGACATCGTGAGGCTCGCTTGGCGTGTCGTCCGGGATCGGTCCGAGGCGACGCATCGGCCGCGGTGAACGGAGAGACGGCGATGGACACGTTGCGTTGGATCGAGGACAACCGCTATGACCCGAAGTACGGGTTCTGGAGCCGGGCCAACGTGGGTGAGGTGCTGCCCGATCCGCCGAGCCCGCTCGGGTGGGACCTCGTATTCGACAATGGCGGCACGTGAGTCGGCTGGCGCGATTGCATGGTCAAGCGCTTTGGCATCGACGACGACGAAGTGGTTCCGACGCGTGCCGAGGTAATGGGGGTCTTCGGCGGGTATGCCTATCTCGGGATTTGGCTCGGCGCCGAGATCGCCGACAAGCTCGCGCCGTTTGACTGTTCGTGTCACCCCGCTCGAGCGATCGAGCGGTCCGGCGTTAGCCGTTGATCAGCAATTGGCGAGGGCGTCGAGAGCATCACAGATCTGTCGCCGGCCTCCGACCCCGAGTTGGCCGAGTCGCGTCGTAAGCACCGACTTAGGGACCGCCGCAAGGTTGTCGAACGTCGCCACGCTGTCGTGGTCGATACCCTCATCCGGCCCGACACGAATGCAGGTAGGGATGTCTCGCAGTCTGCTAGTCACGGGTGCGACCACCACGTTGTTGAGAACTGGGATGGCTTCGTCACGCGAAACGATCAGGACAGGGCGGCGCTTCTGGTTTGGCGTTTCCATCAGCCAGATCTCGGCCTGGGCTACCACGGCTCCGCCTCAGTCATCGCGACAGCACTCGCCATCGCGAGTTCATCGTCCTCAAGCGTTTGGGGGCGGTCGCGGTAGGACGCCGCGATCGAGGCACCGACGCGCTCTCGGCGTTCGGACTCGGCGAGGTGATGGACTCCTCGTCGGATGACGGCCGATCGGTTTTCTGCGATGCCGCGCTCGACGAGGTCGTCGATCAACGCCAGTTCGTCATCGGTGAATCGCGTCGGCACAGGGGTCGTCATACGCTCAGTATACCAAGGTGTAGAACGCATTCGGGCGACCCCGGCGCTGCTGAGCGCACCGAGTCACCCTGACTTCTTCGCGGCTCGATACGGGCCGGTATCGAGTGGCGGTTGGGGTGCCATGCCGAGGTTGGTATCTCAGTCGCTCCGGGGGCGACTGAGATACCAATCACTGCGCAGCCGTAGGGCGCGCCCCGCACACTCCCGGCGCGATCGGGCGGTCTCGACCTTCTGGCGACGCCCATCCAAGGGCACACGCTACGGGCGGAAGTGCTCGGCCCAGAGTGGCGTAGTGGCCGCGTTACTGTCAACCGTCACCGGTCACTCATGGCATCCCCCACGGCCCGAGGATCACCCGTGTAACGACACATTGAGGATGCTGCCGCCGCTCGCCGCCGTCGTGGCTTTCGGACGGTCGGCACCCCGCGAGCGCCGGGTGTGCGCGATAGAGACGACGTCGCGCCCATCGTTAAGTGGTTGGCCCGAGCGTCGCACGATCGCAGCCTTCCGAGGCCGATTCGCTGGTTCGTGGAGCCCGCCCTTGCGTTGGAGTCGGCCCGGGCCGATAGCCCGGTTGCGAGGGCGCTCAGGGAGATGGGGTCAAGTCACGATTGCGCGTCGTGGACGAGAATCGCGATTTGCACGCGGTTGGTGACTTCGAGCTTGGTGAGAAGGCGTGAGACGTGCGCTTTGACGGTGGCCTCGCTCATGAACAGCGATGCGGCGACCTCGGCGTTGGATGCGCCGGACCCCACCGCAGTCGCGACCTCCCGCTCCCGGTCGGTGAGCGACGTCAGACGTTGGGCCGCGAAGCGACGGCGATCTGTCATTTCGTCGTTGCCGAGGTGAGAGAGAAGTGTGCGGGTGACCGACGGCGAGAGCATCGCTTCTCCTGCAGCCACGAGGCGAACGGCGTTGACGATCTCCGTGGGCGCGGTGTCTTTCAACAGGAACCCGTCAGCACCGGCCCGAAGCGCGCTCATGACCTGCTCGTCGGCCTGGAATGTGGTCAGGACGATCACGTGCGGCGGCGTCGCAAGACGGCGGAGGGCCGACGTGGCCGTAATGCCGTCCATCCCGGGCATCCGGATGTCCATCAGGACGACATCGGGTCGATGCGTGCGCACGGCCGCGACGGCGTCGGCCCCGTCGGCCGCCTCGCCCACCACCTCCAGTTCCTCTGACGACGACAGGATCATCCGGAGACCGGCGCGCACCAACGCGTCGTCGTCGACCAAGAGCACCCGGATGTTCACCACGGCAGGTCGGCCTCGACGACGAAGTCACCGGAAGCGTCCGGTCCGTGCACCAGGACGCCATTGGCCAGGGTCACCCGCTCCTGCAAGCCAAGGAGACCCGTGCCGGAACCCGGCAGAGCCGAACGGTCGTGGGCGCCCACTGCGGTTGGGTTCCGAACGCTGACGTGCAGTCCGCGGTTCGGCGCCCCCGCCACCCGCACCCGGGCGTGGGTGCCGCGAGCGTGCTTTGCGATGTTGGTCAGCCCTTCCTGCACGATGCGATACGCGTCGCGACCCAACGGGCCAGGTGCGGTAGCTGCACCGTCTACCTCCATCTCGAAGTCGATCTTTGCGCCGGAGCGACGGGTCTCCTCCACCAAGCGTGGAATGTCAGACAACGTCGGTTGTGGCACCGTCGACGGACGCTCCTGCCCCGACTCGTCCCGCAGCACGCCGATCACGTCGCGCAGCTCCTCCAGCGCTTGGTGGGCCGTCAACCGCAACAGCGCTGCGCTCTTGCGCACCTGGGCGGGAGGCAGGTCGCGCGCGACCTCGAGCGCACCGGCGTGCAGCGCCACCAGGGAGATGCGGTGGGCGAGCACGTCGTGCATCTCCCGGGCGATGCGGGTCCGCTCAGCCAGGCGCGCACGTTCGGCACGGACGAGCTGATCGGCCTCGGCCCGCTGCGCTCGGTCGCGCAGGGTGGAGAGGAGCTGACGCCGAGCGCGGACGAACATGCCCCATGCGGTTGCGGCGGCTGCAAGCGCGAACGTTGGCAGCATCACCGACCAGGTATTGATACGCCCGAGCCAGATCGAGCACACCACCGCGGACGGAACGAACAGAACGGCGACGAAAAGAACGGGCCGGACATGGCGGTGCACAGCTAGCGAGGCCAGGGCGAACAGGCCGGCCACCGTGCCAAACGTCGAGAACGCGCCCAGCAGGACGCATACCAGCGCCACCCCGAACGGCCAGCGCCGCCGCCACCAGAGTGAGAGACAGCAAAGAGCTCCGAACGCAGCGTCGGTGGCCACCCGTCCCGAGGTCATCCGATAGTTATCCACGCCGACGCTGAGGGTGAGAGCCCCGAGA
>JANPDB010000702.1:0-2668 GCA_031431255.1 Acidimicrobiia bacterium
CGGCTGACGCCCGGCCACATCGCCAGTGTCTGGGCGAGGCCGATCACCAGAGCGTTCTTCGTCGAGAGCTGGTCGAGACCGACCCCGGCCAGGGGCGAACGGCGGTAGCGAGTGGCCAGCCCCACGATCGCGACGCCGCCGACGATCCACGCAAGCGCGACCGGCACCGGCTTGAGCAGTTCATCCTCGATCAGCTTCTTGCCGGCCAGCCCGATGATCGCGGCCGGCACGAACGATACGAGGAGGTTCAGGAGGAGCCGTCGGCCTGTCGCGCTCCGACCGATGAGACCGTTCAGCACGTCGAACACGCGTCGCCACGACACCACGAGCACAGCCACGATCGCCCCGAGCTGGATGATCACGGTATAAGCGTCGATCGCGTCCTTGGTTGCAGGAGTCGTTCCCAGATCCAGAAGACGTTCGGCGACGAGGAGGTGACCCGTCGAACTGATCGGCAGGAATTCCGTGATTCCCTCGACCAGTCCGAGGATGACCGCCTTCCACGCCGGGAGTCGTTCGGCGGATGCGGCGACGGTGGCAAGAAGCATGAAGCCGAGAGCCTACGGCTCCGATGGCGACGGCAACGCGGACGGTTCGGCGGCCTGCGAGCCATCGTGCGACCAACGGAGAACATGCCGTCGCAGCGGATGGCCGGCCGCCAGGCGCGGGTGATCGAACTCCGGGATTCGACGATCTGCGACCATGCCGAGTCGGTCCATGACCGCGATCGATGCCGCGTTGCCCGTAGCCGTGAACGCAGCGATCCGGGGTAGGTCGAAGGTGGCCAGCCCGAAACGCAGTGCAGCCGCAGCCGCCTCCGTCGCGTACCCGCGGCCGTGGTGAACGTCGCCCAGCCGCCACGCCACCTCGATCGCCGGGCCGAACGGGAAGTCCGGACCCACACCGCCAAGGCCGACGGCGCCGATCAGCACACCATCGGCGACACGCTCCACGGCGAACATCCCGACGCCACGCAGCGCAAGGCCGACCGCCTGACGATCGACGAAGGCCGTACTTGCTGCTTCACCGAGGGTCCCACCGAGCCACTCGCCGATGCGTTCGTCGGCGTGGATCTCCGCCATCGGTCCGAGGTCGTCGACGCTCCACTGCCGCAGCACGAGTCGCTCCGTCGTCAGCATCGGAGCGCCAAGGTGGGCCACGCCCCGAAGGCCGCTCTTGGCGAGAGCCGGACCCCGTCGGAGCCCCGCCGACCGGAGCGCCGCCACGATGTCACGTCCGTCGACGGCGACCGCCCCCTGGGCGATGGCGTGGTCCCGTCCGCGTTCGTCGAGGTCGTAGTGATCGCCCTGGAACGCGGCCCGGGGTACACCGAGGCGGCGGGCGAACGCGTGCAGTTCGTCGAACGAGGCGTCGCTTACGAGATGGCACCACAGGCCGCCTCGATGGGGCCACGTGCATGCGTCGACGAGGATCGTCATCGGGGCAACCTTGCGGTGATGCCCCGCGGTCGTTCCGCGAGGTCGATGATCGTCTCGACCTCGACCAGTCCGATGGAAGAGGCGAGTGCAACGGCTCGTTCCGTTTGCGTTTCCCCCATCTCGACAACGACGACCCCACCCGGTCGGAGCCACGCCGGCGAGTTCACCAGAACCGTATGCACACATTCGAAGCCGTCATCGCCGGCAAACAGCGCAAGATGCGGCTCGTGGTCGCGGACATCGTCTGGGAGGAACGCGTCACGCGGGACGTAGGGAGGATTCGACACCAAGACGTCAACGGCACCGGCGAGCTCGGGCGGAAGCGCGTCGAACCAGGAGCCGAGACACATGGTCACGCGCGTTCCTGTCCGTCCCATGCCGGCGAGGTTTGCGCGGGCGACGCGGAGGGCGTTCTCGGAAACGTCCGTCGCCCACACGAGCGATGACGGAACCTCCGCAGCGACCGACAACGCAATCGCTCCCGACCCGGTCCCGAGATCGACGACTGTTGGCGGAGCGAGCCGGGCTGCTGCTTGTGCCGCAGCGATTGCGACGCCGGCGATGTGTTCGGTTTCGGGACGCGGAATCAGCACGTCGTGGGTGAGGTGCAGCTCGAGGGTGCGGAACGACCACTGTCCGAGCACGTATTGCAACGGCTCTCCGGAGCATCGACGAGCGAGGAGCGAGTCACAGGCGGCAACGCTACGTGTGCTTACTGCTTCGCCCTCGTTCACGAACAGCTCTACGGCGGAATAGCCGGAGACCCGCTCGAGGAGCCAACGGGCCTCTTGTCCACGATCCCCGCCCAGCGCATCGCCGAGGCGACGGGCGGACTCCACGATGAGGTCGCGCCACGACACGGTCGCATCAGGAGCCACGGCCTACTCGTCGCTCGCCGCCAGCTTGGTGGCGGTTTCGTCGGCGACGAGGGCATCGGTGATCTCGTCGAGATCGCCCTGGAGTACCCGGTCCAGCCTGTACAGCGTGAGTCCGATCCGATGGTCGGTCACGCGGTTTTCCTTGTAGTTGTACGTCCGGATCTTCTCGCTCCGACCGCCGCCTCCGACCTGACCCTTTCGGGCCGCCGACGCCTCGGCGTTCTGGCGCTCCTGTTCCGCCTTGAGGATCCGTGACCGCAGCACCGTCATCGCCCGGGCCCGGTTCTGGATCTGGCTCCGCTCGTCCTGCATCGTCACGACGGTGCCGGTCGGTTTGTGGGTGATCCGAAC
>JANPDB010000703.1:0-4543 GCA_031431255.1 Acidimicrobiia bacterium
CCACCCTCGTCACCTTCGACCTGAAAGATCAGCGAACACTCGCCGTGAAACCGGTCTGTGAGCTCCTTGCGCGTCTGCGGCGAATCGACGATGTCTATGTGGGGGTCGACAGCTCGGCGCAAGTGCTGGAGTTCCGCAGGACATGCCGTGGCCTGCGGACTTCGGGAACCGACGCCGAGCGGCGTGCCTCCCGGGCGGCCAGAGAATCGGGAGACCGTACCTTTCGCTCGACGCAACTGGTGAGCCAGCCCCGGTTCAAGGGCGACGACGGGTCTCGCCGAGTGACAGCGGAGTCTCTGGCGTTCAGCCATCGCATGGGCACCGCAGTCCTGACCTGGGTCGTCGACGACCCGAAGGACATGGAGGAGCTGGTCGACCTCGGAGTGGACGGGATCTACACCAGACGCCCCGACCTGCTCTTCGGCATCCTCCGAACGCGGGGCGCTCGCTGAAGCGAACGGCAGGCAGGAGGTCAGCACTCATGGGGCCGCCCGGCCGATGGGTAGCCTCACCGTCGATGGACGACACGCCGACCCCCTCATTCGCACTCCAGGAGTTCCTCGGATTCCGCATGGAAAAGGGCGAAGGCCGCGCGTCGGCAACCCTCGACCTCGACGGCCGGCACCACAACCCGAACGGGATCGCCCATGGCGCGGTTCCGTTCACGTTGATGGACACCGCGATGGGCGCTGCGGTGATGTCGGTGACCCCGGCCGGCCACATCTGCGCCACGATCGAGATCCACACCCGATTCGTCGCCGCGGCAACCTCGGGCACGCTGACGGCGGAGGCCACGGTGATCTCGGCTGGGCGCCGGATCGTGCACACCGAGGCCCGGACCACCGACAGCAGCAACCGCCTGATTGCCACGGCGACGGCGAGCTTCGCCATCATCGCCCCGCGGTCCTGACCGCCCGTACGGCTGGAGCGGGCCGGAGTCAGAATCTCGATGTGACCGTTGACACGCCGAGTCGAAGTGCGTACTGTACAAAATATGAACGTTCAAATGAACGTTCAAATCAACGGTCGGGGGGCGAGTGCGATGAACGATGACGTTCTCGAACGCAGCGATGGGGCACCCCTCGGGCATCTCGAGGTCGTCACCGACCGGCCCGAACGCTTCGTCCACGCGACACCCACCATCGAAGACGTGGGTCGGCGCGCCGGCGTCAGCCGTCAGACGGTGTCGAACGTGTTGAACGCACCCCACCGGGTCCGCCCCGAGACGATCGAGCGGGTGCAGCTCGCCATCAACACCCTCGGCTACCGGGCGAACCACCACGCCCGGAACCTCCGAACCGGCACCTCGCGGGCCGTCGCCTACCGGATCCCACCCGTAGTCGGTCACCTCAACAGCGTCATGGACACGTTCCTCCACGAGCTGACCGAAGCGGTCGAAGCGATCGGCTGCCACATCCTGCTGTTCGCCTCGAGCGACCTCGACGGCGAGATCGCCCGGTACTGGGAGCTCTCGGCCCAGTCGGCTGCCGACGGCGTCGTGTTCTCCAGCACGGAGCGGGAAGATCGTCGCCCGGCCCCGCTGCTCGAACGGCGCATGCCGTTCGTCAGCTTCGGCCGCACGTGGGGCTCGGCAGAACACTCCTGGGTCGATGTCGACGGCCGGGCCGGCACCCGGCTCGCCATCAACCACCTCCTCGCCAACGGACACCGGCGGTTCGCCTGGCTCGGGCCCCGCCATCCCGGGGTGGTCAACGACGAACGTGAGCAGGGCGTGCGTTCCGCCATAGCCGAGGCCGGCATCCCCGCCGCCGACCTCCACATCGTGTCGCTCCAAGATGATGCCGAGGCCGACCGCCAGGCAATCGCGAACCTCCTCGACGGACCCGATGCTCCCACCGCATGGGTTTCGATGTCCGACCTCCAGGCTCTCACTGTCCTCGGCGAACTCGAAGCCCGGGGAATCGTCCCCGGCCGAGACGCTGCCGTCATCGGCTTCGACGACTCCCCCGTTGCTGCCTACGCAGGCGGAGGGCTCACCACCATCCGTCAGCCGATCACCGCGGTCGCGCAAACGATCGCCCAACTCCTGTCGGCGCAGTTCGCCGACCCGAACTCCGAACCCCGAGGCGTGCTGCTCGAACCCGAGCTGATCGTTCGACGGACCGGATGACGCAACTGCACGACGACCACAACACGCGGCACCCCGTCCTACCAATCAACCGTCAAGCCCACAGCCGTCGGCTGGCAAACGCTCCAAGGAGAAACTCCGTGACATCTTTCCGTCGAAACTCACGCATCGCGATCGCCGCACTTGTTGCGGTTGCTGTCATCGCGCCGGCCGCCACGGCGGCAACGAAGAAGGCCGCACCTGTCGTGCTCAAGAACAAGAAGCTGAGCATCTATGGGTGGACCAGCTCGCCCGAAGAAGACGGTGCACTCACCGGCTTGGTCAGCGAGTTCAACAAGAAGACCGGGGCCAAAGCCGTCTTCAATCCGCAGAAGGAATACGACGCTGCGCTGCAGGCCGCGCTGGCGTCGGGTGCCGGGCCCGACGTGTTCTACGTCGACTCCTTCAAGATGCCCGATCTCCTCAAGGCCGGCGCGCTCGCACCAGTGCCGGCCGGTGCATTGACCAACCCGAATGACATCTACCCGTCGCTGCGAACAGTGTTCTCGACTCCCGACGGCAAGCTCGTCTGCCCGCCCAAGGACTTCTCCACCCTGGCCCTCGTGTACAACAAGGATCTGCTCGCGGCGAAGGGCGTGACGCCGCCCAAGACCTGGGACGAGCTGAAGGCGGCCTCCGCGAAGCTCACTGGCGACGGCGTTGTCGGATTGTCGATGGGCTTCGAGTATCCGCGAGTCGGCGTGTTCATGTTCCAAGCCGGCGGTGCGATGACCGACGACAAGATCACCAAGATGACGGTCAACAGCCCCGCCAACAAGCAGGCGTTCGGGCTCCTCTCCGACATGTACAAGGCCAAGACTCTGCAGGCACCTGACGAGATCGGTGCCGGATGGGGCGGCGAGGCCCTCGGCAAGGCCAAGGCCGCGATGGTCATCGAAGGCAACTGGATCGTCGGCTACATGAAGAAGGACTTCCCAGCGGTGAACGTCGGCTACGCCGAACTGCCCGCAGGACCCGGCGGCAAGGGCACCTTCGCCTTCACCGTCTGCTACGGCGTGAACAAGAACTCGAAGAACCAGGCCGCCGCGTGGAAGCTCGTCGACTTCCTCACCAGTCCTGACGGGTCGCTGAAGTGGACCAACGCGTTCAACGTCATGCCGGCGCATGCGTCGGTCGCGGCGAAGTGGCTCGCTCCCCGTTCGGAGCTCAAGCCCTTCGTCGACGGCGCCTCGTATGCCCGCAAGTTCCAGTTCGTCCCGGGCTTCGGCGACGTACAGGGAGAGTTCAACAAAGGACTCAAGGCCGTCTTCAGCGGTGAGAAGTCCTTCGACGACTACGCCGCCAACGTGGACAAGGCGGGCAACAGCGTCCTGAAGGGATAAGCCCCTTTTCCATCAGGAGGACGACGGGTCACCGATGCGAGGAATGTCGCGTCGGTGACCCGGACATCCTTCGCGCAGTTCGTTCGCTGTTTCCGAAGCACCGACTCTGGACCGGACACGTCATGGCAATCACGCTGAGCCCGAAGAAGGCGGTCACCCGCCGCGACCGCCGCAACCGAAAGACCGAGCTCTTCGAGCACGACACCCGAACGGGCTGGATCTTCCTCGCGCCATTCGTGCTCGGGCTTCTGATCTTCACCGTGATCCCGATCTTCATGGCGGTCTGGGTGAGCTTCACCGACTGGAGCGGTATCACCCCACCGCAGAAGGCCGTGTCCATCGGCCTCGACAATTACAAGACGCTGATCGTCGACGACTCGCTGCGGAGGTCCGATTTCGCGCTGTCGTTGAAGAACAACTTCTATTACGTCATCTTCGTTGTGCCGATTCAGACCTTTCTGGCATTCGTGCTCGCCGTTGTCGTCCACCAGAAGTTCCTCAAGGGTCGCAGCTTCTTTCGGCTCGCGTTCTTCTTTCCTTCGATCACCAGCTCGATCGCGGTATCGCTGATCTTCAAGTTCATGTTCCAGGTGGACGGGCTGGCGAACAAGATCTTCCCGGGTAAGAAGGTCAACTGGTTCGGGAATTCCCGGGGCACGTTCCACAACCTGCTCGGGGTGTTCGGCGTCGACAAACCACCCGGCTTCATGAAGGGCTCGTTCTTCGGGCTGAGCTGGTGGGACTGGTTCGCCGGGCCGAGCGTCGCGATGTCGGCAATCATGTCGAGCGTCATCTGGACGACGAGCGGCACGCTCATGCTCATCTTCCTCGGCGGTCTGCAGAACATCCCGGAGTCCCTCGACGAAGCGGCGACGCTCGACGGCGCTACCGGGTGGAAGCGCATGCGTTACATCACGCTGCCGATGCTCCGACCGCAGGTCTACCTGGTGCTGGTCCTCGGCCTTGTCGGAACGTGGCAGGTCTTCGACCAGATCTTCGCCATGAGCTTCGGCGGGCCCGACAAGTCGACGATCACACCGGCGTTCTGGATCTACTTCCAGTCTTTCAAGAA
>JANPDB010000704.1:0-3244 GCA_031431255.1 Acidimicrobiia bacterium
GCGGACGAACTGGCCCGGCCCATGTAGGTCGAACGGAACGCTCCGTCGTTCCCATCGTCCACGTTGCGCTTCTCGGCCGACCCATCGTCGGGGAACTCACTCACGCTCGATGTCCCCATGCTGCCAGCCAGGGTACCAACAGCCCGAGTGCCTCCACCCGCGCCGCATGATCGACGTCGTGCAGACGGGCCTGGAGATGCTTGAGGTGAGCGACCGCGCGCACATCGACGCGAGCGTCGTCGACCCCGGCCGCAGCTGCCGCGGCCAGATCGGCGATGGCCCGTGACGTGGCGTTGCCGACCACCCGCGACACCGCATCGTCAGGCTCGGCATCGGGCGTCGGCATCTCGACCGCCAACCGGTACAAGACATTGAGGGCGGCGACCTCGGCCGGGTCGCTCCCCCGGCTCTCGACCAACTCGGAGGTCGCCGGAAGGTCAGGCTCCTCCACGATCAACTCGAACGCCGTGCGCAGCAGAGGATCGACGAACAGCACGGCGTCGAGCCACGGCAACACGCGTCCCGGCTCCGCGATCACCCACCGGAGCACTTCGAGCTCCGCCGAACCGGAGTGGTCCGACGCCGCCCGGGCGACAAGCGACGCCGAGGATGCCCGACCTTGGTGCCGGCCGGACGGCCCGCCGCCGCGGCTAGGTGGCGACGGCCAGCGGGATTGGCCGGTCCGACCCGGTTGGGGTCGGCCTGGCCGGGCACCGTACTCGGCAGGCCCGCCGGACACGGGCGTCCACGAGTCGTCGAGTCCCGGTGCGAACCTGTCGTCGACCGGCGGGGCGAGGTCGTCGGGCGGTTCATTGGCGATCGCCCTCCCCTCCAACGGGGCGGGCGGACGATTGTTCCCCATGATCGGTCGGGTGCCGGGACCCGACCCGCCGGTGGTGGGCCCGTCGGCATGAACGCCCGGAGGGGTAGACGGCGGCGATGGCGGACGATCTGCGAACGTGGACTCGCGGCCGTCCCGGGTCGCCCGCACGGGACCCGACGGACGACGAGACAACGGTCGGGCCGCGGCCGAACGGTTGGGACTCGACGACGCTCCCGGCAAATACTTCGTGGGATCGGCCAGAACGGCCGAAACCGTCTCCGAGGACACTTGGCAGCGCATCGCCACGTCGTTGAGGTACTGCTCGCGCACGACTGCGCTCGGGTGCTCGAACACCATCGCCACGGCGCCCTCAAACGCCCTCGCCCGGCCCTCGAGCGTCGCCAGATTGGCCTTCGCCAAGAGACGCTCGATCCGGAACCGGAGGAACGGTTGCGCATCACGTACGGCCACCGCAAGCCGCTCCGGATCACGTTGGGCCAGCTCAGCGGGGTCCTCACCGGGAGGAAGGGCGACGACGAAGAGGTCGATCTCGTACTTGCGCTCCCAGGCGTAGAACTTCTCGGCCGCGTTCTGACCTGCGGCATCGGCGTCGTAGGCCAGCACGATGCGCCGGGCGAAGTTCTTCAGGATCTGGAAGTGCTCGTCGGCCAGCGCCGTGCCGCACGTGGCGACGGCCCGTGGCAGCCCGCAACGATGGAACGCGATCACATCCGTGTAGCCCTCACAGACGATCACCTCGCCCTGTTCGACGATCTGGCTCTTCGCCCAGTTCAGCCCGTAGAGCACCCGGCTCTTCGAGTACAGCTTGGTCTCCGAAGAGTTCTTGTACTTGGGCCCCTCGGCGTCGGGCATCTTCCGGCCGCCGAAGCCGATGGGCTGGCCTTGCGTGTCGAAGATCGGGAAGAGGATCCTGCTCTGGAAGAAGTCGTTGAGCTTGCCGATCTTGGACACATAGCCGAGACCGGTGTCGCGAGCGACATCGGTCGGAAGGTGCAGCGCCCGGCAGAGCGTGTCCCAGCCTTCCGGTGCCCAGCCGATCTTGAACCGGCGGATCGCTTCGCCGTCGTAGCCACGGCTGCGGAGGTACTTCCGGGCAGCAGCAGCGTCGGAACTGGTCAGCAGGCGTTCGTGGTACCACTCCGCCGCTTTCGCCGTGGCTTCGAGCAGCTGGGTCCGCTTGACCCGGTCCTTGGACGCAGACTCCGAGTCGTAGCGCAATGCAATATTGGCCTTCGCCGCCAGCTTCTCGATCGCCGCGCCGAAGTCGAGATGCTCGATCTCCCGCAGGAACGTGATCACGTCGCCCTTCGCCTGGCACCCGAAGCAGTAGTAGGTGCCCTTCTCGGGGCTGACGGAGAACGACGGCGACTTCTCGCCGTGGAACGGGCACAGCCCGCTGTAGTTGCGGCCGACCCGTTTGAGGGCGACATGCTCGGAGATGACGGCGATGACATCGGTCGCCGCCCTCACCCGCACGATGTCCTCTTCCAAGATCCCCACCGACCAAGTATGCAACGGGCCCGGTGACGGTCGGCCCCGCCGGGGTCGGTCAGTCGTTCGCCGCCGGTGGCCGGTGCTTGCGTCGAACCCGGATCCGGTCCACGTCGATCGGCTTGCGGGTGCGGGAATCGACAACGATCGGCACGACCGTCTCCCCCGACTCCCGGTCGGCGATGCGCAGCGGCGTGCCTTTCCCCGTCGGGCCGCCGTCGAACATCCACCGGTCGCCCCAGGTCCACATCACCGCGAGCACGTCGAAGAACTCCCGCCCCTTCTGGGTCGGAACGTATTCGAAGCGTGCGGGATTGGGCTGGTACAGGACCCGATCGAGCATGCCTTCGTCGACGAGGCGATTGAGGCGCTGGGTGAGCGTTGTCCGGCTCACTCCGAGGTTCGTCTGCAGATCCTCGAATCGGCGGACGCCGAAGAGCACTGTGCGCAGCACCATGGGCGTCCACCAGTCGCCCAGCAGGTCGGTCGTGCGGGCGATGGGACAGACGTCCTGATCAAATCGAGTCCGGCGCATCGTCCTATGACTGTACTGACTTGCCGCGATCGGTGATGGTCCGCCCGGAATCGTCGGTTCGGCGGCGCTGTCCCGAACCCGGGCATCCGGCTACGCCCACGCCGACGCCTATGCCGGGACAGCTTCGACACGGGCGGGCACGTGCTTGTGGAACGGGGTCCCGGCGATGGGATCGCACCACGAGGAGTCCGTCAACTCGTTCGGCGCGATGCCACGCACATCGTCAGAGGTCCCGACGCCCATGCCGTTCGGCAGTGACACATGCCCAGCGCGCATACGATTGTTGACCTCCACGAGCACCTCGGCCGAACCCCGCTGCGTCGTGACGCGCGCGCGACCTCCGTCGACGAGGCCATAGGTATCGGCATCGGAGG
>JANPDB010000705.1:0-1967 GCA_031431255.1 Acidimicrobiia bacterium
AGCGACGCGGGCTCGTCGTGGTGATGGCCGTCGACGGGGGCAGAGGGTGTGACGATGTCGAAGACGGAGCTGCCCGACATCATCCTCATGGATATGAGCCTGCCGATCATGAACTGCTGGGAGGCGACCCGGGCGGTCAAGGCCGACCCACTCACAGCCCACATTCCCGTGATCGCCCTTACCGCCCATTCGATGCCCGGCGATCGGGAGAAGGCGGTGGAGGCGGGGTGCGACGACTACGACACCAAGCCCGTCGACCTGCCCCGCCTGCTGTCCAAGATGGCGGCCCTCGGCGTTGAGGCGTAGCCGGTGACCGCCGACGAAGCACGCGAGCTGCGTCATGAACTGCGTACTCCCGTCAACCACCTGATCGGCTACTCGGAGCTGTTGCTCGAAGAGTATGGTGTCGCGCCCGCCCAAGCCCAGACCCTGGAGTCGATTCGGGCGGTCGCTCGCCACGTGCTCGAACTCGTTCCCGGCCTGCTCGCCGACGATACCGCAGTCGCTACTGCGAATCGCGAGTCCATCGGCGCGCTTACGAACCACGTCGAGGAACTCCGCGTATCGACAAGCGCGCTTACCAATGCGCCAGGAACACTGCCCGTCGATGATCTCGCCCGACTGGGCTCCGCCGTCGAACGACTCGGTGACCTGGCCGCCCGGCTCACGAGCGGTCCCGTCCTTGTTGAACGAGCTACCGGGACGGCCGCAGCGCCAACGGCTGGTCGTCTCGAAACCTGCCTCGTGGTCGACGACGACGCCGCCAACCGTGACGTCCTCGGACGCCGCCTGCGCAAGCTCGGCTACGGCGTGATCGAAGCTCGCGACGGCGGGGAGGCGCTCGAACGTTTGACCGAGTCCAGCACCGTGATCGACCTCGTCCTCCTCGACGTGATGATGCCCCGTCTCGATGGATTCGCCGTGCTCGAACGCCACCGCAACGACCCGGCCATCCGCCACATCCCGGTGATCATGATTTCGGCGCTCGACGACATGGCGAGCATCGTGCGCTGCATCGAAGCCGGCGCCGTCGACTATCTGCCCAAGCCGTTCGACCCCGTGCTGCTCAAGGCCCGAGTGGGCGCGTGCATGGAGGCGAAGCGCCTGCGAGACGCCGAGCGCGCGTTGCATGCGCAGGTCGAGTCGCAGGCTGCTGAATTGCGTGCATGGAACGAGCAACTCGAAGTGCGAGTTGCCGACCAGGTCCGCAAGGTCGAGCAGCTCAACCTCATGCAACGCTTCGTCCCGCCGCAGTTGATGGAGGTGATCGCCGCCGGTGGCGTCAATCTCCTCCAGAGCCATAGGCGCGACATCACGGTCCTCTTCGCCGACCTGCGCGGTTTCACGTCGTTCGCTGAACGAAGCGAACCCGAAGACGTGATGGCGGTATTGCAGGAGTTCCACAATGCCGTAGGTCCACTTATCTTTGAGCAAGGCGGCACGCTCAGTCAGTTCACCGGCGACGGCATGATGGTCTTCTTCAACGACCCGATCCCGTGCGACGACCCAGCCCGACGCGCTGTTGCGCTCGCTCTCGGCATGCGCGAACGCACGGGTGTGCTCTCTGCCGACTGGCAGCGTCGGGGCCACCAGCTCACGCTGGGAGTCGGCGTGGCGGCGGGCTACGCCACGTGTGGGCAGATCGGCTTCGAAGGACGCTTCGAATACACAGCAATTGGTAGCGCCGTGAATCTGTCGGCCCGCCTGTGCGGTGAGGCTAGGGGTGGGCAAGTGCTCGTGAGCGATCGTGTGGTCGCCGCCCTCGGCGATGCTCTGCGCGCTGACCATATTGGTGAGATCGAACTCAAGGGCCTTGCCCGCCCGACCCCGATCTACGAAGTACACGGCCTCGCCGACTAGCAAAACCGACCGCTCGGGGGAATGCGCGCTAGCGGTGCGACGTAGGACCGTTGACGAAAGCGGAGCGGAGGCGCTCGTGCCCCGACGGCTTCTGCGCCAGCGCGCTG
>JANPDB010000706.1:0-2780 GCA_031431255.1 Acidimicrobiia bacterium
CCGCACGTGGCTGTTCTCGACCGTTGTGCGCGCCAACGCCGAACTCGCGGTGGCACCGTGGTCGAATGCCTCGCTATCGGGCTGGATCCTCGACCCCGACCGCAAGAAGATGTCGAAGAGCGTCGGGAACGTCATCGTCCCCACCGATCTGCTCGATGATCACGGCTCGGATGCGGTGCGTTACTGGGCGTCGTGCGCACGACCGGGCGTCGACACCACCTTCGACGCAGGACAGATGAAGATCGGCCGCAAGCTCGCCGTGAAGCTCCTCAACGCTTCACGCTTCGCGCTCGGATTCTCGGATACGGAAGTCGCGGCCGAGAAGGTATGCGTGCCTATCGACTGTGCCCTCGTCAAGCGGCTCGGAATCCTCGTGGCGGAGGCCACGCTCGCGTTCGAGGGATACGACTACGCCCGCGCGCTCGAACGGACCGAGTCCTTCTTCTGGTCGTTCTGCGACGACTACCTCGAACTCGTCAAGGGCCGCGCCTATGGCGGCGACCGGTACTCGACCGCTGAAACGGAGTCGGCACAGGCAACCCTGCAGTTGGCTCTCGACGTGATGCTTCGGCTCTTCGCACCGTTCATTCCATTCGTGACCGACGAAGTGTGGTCGTGGTGGCGCGACGGGTCCGTCCATAACCGGCCATGGCCGGTTGCCGCCGAGATGACCGCGGGCGACGGCGCGAACGATCTCGTGCTAACCATCGCAGCGGAGACGCTCGGTGGAATCCGCAAGGCCAAGACCGAGGCAAAGGTCTCGATCAAGGCCCCTGTCGAATCGGTCGTCGCCACTCACACCGCCGAACGCGCCGCTGCCCTCCGGTTGAGCGCGTCCGACGTCGCCGATGCCGGAGCCGTGGGGACGCTCACCGTCCACGAGACCGCCGACGAGGCGTCGACCTCGCTTGCTGTCACGCTGGCCGCAATCTCCGGCTGACGGCGAAGGCCGCCGAGCGGCAACTGAACTTTGCTCGCCGCACCGCGTCTATGCGGACGGCGAGTCGAGGTACGGCACGCCGAGATCACCGGCCATCGACTTCACCGCAGTTTCCAGTTCGGGAAGCCTCGGCATCTTTGCTGCCGAGCTCAGCCACAGTGGTTTGCCGGAGCTGCGGTGCACGCCGACCACCCGGAATCCGCGGACCTGGATGAGACCGATCCCGGTCACCTCGGCGATGGGCACGACGGTGCCCGACTGGGTGATCGTGCCGGCGCTGCGATCGAGCGTGGTGAGCGAGCGCGTCTTCGCTCGCGCTGCCTGGACCAGTGCGGCCGTGCCGAGAACCAGCACGATCACGGCGAGGGCGACGACGATGATGCGCAGGATCCCCGGTAGGAAGAGGCCTCCGACGAGACCGAACGCGCCGACCAACACCATGTTCAGCCCGATCTTCTGGTCCCCACCCGGCATCACGCGCGTCTCATAGCCCGTCTTGGTCGGCGTGATCGTGAAGAGGCGGCTTTCGTAACTGGCAGGCACGGCTCCGAGTTTTCCATCTGCCACCGCGCTTGCGAGGGACCGGGCGAAGGTCCGGCGGACCCGCCCCACCGTGCTCGAACGCAGCAATCGCCCGGGTCCTACCATTGAGGGCGTGACGAGCACGACAAACATCGACGGTTCCGATCGACGTCGTCCGGATTCCTACGTGGTGTCCGACGATGAACTCGAGGCATTCCAACGCGACGGCTATGTGCACCTGCGCGGAGTGTTGAGCGAAGCCGAGGTGGATGAGATCGAGGCCGTCTACGACGCGTTCCTCCGCCGGGAGATCAAGGTCGACGGCAAGGACTTCAACGACATGACGACCGGAGAACACGGCACCGATCCGTCGGGCTACGCCATCGTCAACGTGATGCTGCCGCGCCGCTACCACCCCGAGTGGGTTGGCAACGTGTTCGAGCGGCGCGCCCACTCGATCGCCGAGCAGCTCTGTGGGGAAGGAATGACGATCGACTTCGATCAACTCCTCGCGAAGCACCCGGGCCGAAGCGATGCCGTGTTCGGCTGGCATCAGGATCAGGCCTATTGGATCGACACCGACGACCGACGCACGGCCACATGCTGGCTCGCCGTCGAAGACTCGACATTGGAGAACGGCTGCATGCAGTTCCTTCCCGGCAGCCATCTCGAACCGGTCCGCCCGCACCGGCCGCTCCACGAGGACCGCACCAAGAGCCACACGCTGATCACCGACCTTCGTGACGGTGACGTGATGGTGCCGGTGCCGATTTCGCGCGGGGACATCACCGTGCACAGCGAGGGGGTCCTCCACGGGTCCGGGGGCAACACCACCGAGTCGAGTTGGCGACGCGCCTACATTGTCGCTCTGCGCTCCGTCGACGCCGTTCGTCAGGAACGTGCGCTCGGCTTCACGCACTCCCACAACGACGGCACGAGCGTGCTCGACGAGGTCACCGGCCTCACCGTGTGATGCCTGAGGAACGAACACAGACCTGCTCGGCGTTTCGTGCCTCCTCGGCTCCAACGCCAACGGTTACAAAAGCAGCGAGCTCACCACCACCGAGCCGGGAGTGCCCGACTGCGACGATCCCGGACGGCCGGACTACCGTTTCGTCATGACCGAGATCCTGACGGGAACCAATCGCTCTGCCGGAATCAGCTTCGCCGAGCTGCTCGACCAAGACTCCCATCCGGTGAGCGATGTCCTGCGCCGGGAGTCCGCCATGCTCCCGCCGGGAAACACTCGCGTTCCGGCCCACGTCTACTACTCGCAGGAGTGGCATGACCTCGAGGTCGAGCACCTGTGGAGTCGGGT
>JANPDB010000707.1:0-1925 GCA_031431255.1 Acidimicrobiia bacterium
CTCGGTGCGCACGCCGAGGCGAGGGGCCGCGGGCGCTCCGAGTGGTACGCGAGCTACCGCTCCGACGTGGCGCGGGTCGACCGAACCGCCGAGTTCCGCCACACCCCGGCGTAGGTACGCTTTCAGGGTGGAGCCGACGCCAACGTCACCAGTTCGAGGTCAGTCGATACCGACGAACTCCGGCGGCGCGCTGCGTTTCGTCGGGCTCGGTGACAGCCTCACCCAGGGGGTCGGCGACCCGCGCCCGGGGATGGCCGGATTCGCCGGACAACTCGATGGGTGGGTGTCGTACTTTGCTGCGGCCGTCGAGGGCTCGGGCCAACCGGTCGAGGTGCGGAACTTCGCGCTGGCCGGATCCAGAATCGAGCACGTCATCGCCGACCAACTCCAAGACGCGTTGGCCGCGCCGGCGGATGTGATGTCGTGTTTCGTCGGCATCAACGACCTGTGGATTGCTGATCTCGACCTCGACGAGTTCGGCGTGCGATTCAACGCATTGTTCCGCGATCTTCGTGCGCACTCGCCAGTTGTCATCACGGCGTCGATCCACGACGTGTTTGCTCCTCTTCCCGTTCGGGCGCCGCTGCGCGAGAAGCTCAACCGCAACGTGTCCGTGATGAACGACATCATCAACGACGCCGTCACTGAACACGGTCTCGTGCTCATCGACCTCGCCGGCCGACCCGAGATGTTCACCTCTGCGGTGAGAGCCGTCGACCGTCTGCACCCGAACCGCTACGGCCACCAGCTGATCGCTGTCGAGGTCGTCAAGGAGTTGCACGGGCGCGGTCACCTGCTCGACGTCGTGCCGCCGACCGCGGCTCCGGTTCGCCGGGGCGCTGCCGATCTGGCCCACGTGGCCTGGGTGAGCGGCTACGTCAGGCAGAACTGGAAGCGTTGGCGCGAGGAGATCGCCGCGTCGAAGGCCCGCCAGAGCGGTTCCGCGAGCTGAGCCGCCTCAGCTGCGGACGAGGCGACCCGGACGTGCACCGGTGTCGGCGTCGTGACGACGGGTCATGACGCCCTTGCACATGGTCGCCACATAACCCTTGACGGGCTGGATGAGCCTGGTCCCCCCGGCCGGAAGATCGTGGTGCGCAACCGGCGGCGACACCCGAAGGCCGGCGTGATCGATCACGTTGATATCCGCGCGCATACCAACCTTGAGGCTCCCGCGATCGTGAAGCCCGTAGAGCGCGGCGTTGCGCGAGGTCTGCTTGGCGACCATGAACTCCAGCGGGATCTGCTCACCGCGGTGACGATCACGGGTCCAGTGGGTGAGCTGCGTGGTCGGCATGGTGCCGTCGCAGATCAGGGTGACGTGGGCACCCGCGTCGCTGAGTCCGGTCACCGTGTGCGGATTGAGAAGCATCTCGCGAAGGACTTCCATGCGCGCATAGCAATCGACCGTACTCAAGGACGCGAACCGCGTTCCGCCTTCGCTGATCAGGAAGTCGTAGAAGTATTCGAGCGGATCGCGCCCCTCCGCCCGAGCCATCGTGCCAAGCGTGGCATCTTTCGTCGGCTCGTAGTCGACCGGATCGTTGAGCGGGAACATCACCGCGGCGTTGCGCCCGAAGAGCCCGTAGACGTTCTCCATCGAACCGGGAGCCTCCGGCTTCACGCTGGACTCCGCCAGCAGCTTCGCCTTGATGTCCGGATTCGCCATGGCGATCGCCCGCTCGGCGATCGGCAGCTTGGCCAGAAGCTCGATGTAGGTGGGTTTGCGCATGAAGGCGTGATACGCGCTCAGCCCGGTGAGGAACCCGATCGGACGAGACGCCACCTGCGGGTGAAGCTGAGCACCGGCATCGTTGGCGATCGCCGTGAGGCGAAGGATTTCCTGCCAGAGATTCGGGTCGTAGTCAGCCGACTGGACCAGCGTGAACGTGACCGGTCGGCCGCTGACCTCGGAGAATCGTCGC
>JANPDB010000708.1:0-2375 GCA_031431255.1 Acidimicrobiia bacterium
GCCAGCACCGCCAAGGTGATCACGTCCGCTGCGCTCATCATGATCGCCGTGTTCCTCGGCTTCGTCCTGAGTCACGACCCGGTCACCAAGATGATGGGCCTGGGCCTGGCGACGGCGATCTTCGTGGACGCGACGATCGTCCGGATGATCCTCGTTCCAGCGACGATGAAGCTCATGGGGAACGCCAACTGGTGGATTCCTCGCTGGCTCGACCGACTGCTTCCGACCATCGACATCGACGGCGAGGCAGGGCTGCCAGCTCCGGCCATGGAGAGCCTTCCCGTCCCGGCGACGCATCTCGAGCGAGCGTTGGTCTGAGCCCACGTTCTGACCCAAGACCAGGGGATCCCCTGGTGCATCTCCCTTGCTCGGTCCGTACCGTGACAGAGAACTGAACGGAGGTTCACATGCGTGGACTGTTGTTGGGCATCATCACCTTGGGCGCCGTCACCACCGGCGTCGGGCTAACCGGCGTGGTGGCGGCGACCACCGACGTCGCCAAGACCGGCACCGTCACCAAGGAACGGGCGGAGACCGGCGTCTTCCCCGTCCAAGTGGACCTGAAGCTCGCCCGCCCTGGCGTCAGCGGGGTCTGCGGGGTCTACACCGATGACCTGACTACCGGGATATTCAGTATCAACAGTGGCAGCGCCCGCGCCTTCGATCGGACCGAGCTGTTGTGCGTGAAGAATGTCGGGGCAACGGCCAAGCCGTTCCGACTCGACACCGTCGACGTGGTCGCATCAGACCCCACCTGCAGTGCGGATGAGGGGCTCGGCTGTGGGCTCTCGCAGCTCTCGGCGAATCTTTCCGTTACGAAGGACGCAGGGTCTCCTGCCGCCTGTCCCAATCTGTCTCCTCCCGCGTCAGGATCAGCGCTCATCACTCGCGGCGTCAACCCAGGGACGAATCGTTTCGGATCGGTCGGTAATCTCCCGGTGGCAATCGATTGCATCTACGCCATCAGGTTGGAAGCCACGAGTATCCCCTACGAGGCGCAGACCGATGTCCTCGAATGGCGCTTTCAGATCGATGTGATCTAGCGCAATGAACACGTCACTTCGCCGAGCATTGCTCGTGAGCATCATCACCCTCGGCGGCGTCGTTTCGGCGGTGTCGGCCACCGGCGTCCTGGCCCCCACCACCGACACGGCGAAGACCGGTGTGGACGAGAAGGAACTCGTCCAGACCGGCGTGTTCCCGGTGGTCGCCAATGTTGACCTGCAACTGGGCGCCGACGGCTGCGCCGCCTGGCAGGAGAACCTCAGCACTCCGGTCGTGACCCTCGTTGGGATCACCACCGCTTCCTTCAGTAGTGCGAACACTGTGTGCATCCGCAACATCGGAACAACTGCGACCCGTCTGCAGTTGCGCGTACTTCCCGGATCGGTGGCCTTCACCGACGATGCCTGCTCGCCCGGCGAGGACGTCGCCGACCCCCAGGGGTGCACCGTCGATCGGCTTTCCGCCAAGACCAACTTCGGCGCTCCCTCGGCGACCACGCCGGGGTGTCCGGCGTTCGACCAGAGCACCGGCACGCCTTCGATCGCCGGTACCCGCACGTACTCCTCCACCGCCACGCTTGGGTCGAACCTGGCGTGCGACTACACGATCATCGTTTCGAACGGCAGTCCGTTGACGTTGGCGGACCAGACCGACTCCGTACGATGGCAGTTCGAGTTCCTGACGACATGACTCTCTCGTTTCCGGTACCCACGTATGCCTCGGTGAGTCGGCTGGCGAGGACGGGAAGGCGGACGATTCTTCGACCGATGGCCATTCCCTCGATGGTGTTCGCCGTCGCGGTGCTGCTTCCCGCGGCCCTACTGCTCACCACCGTGTGGTTGAACGGCTGGCAACTGCAGGTGGTGCGGTCCGACTCGATGGCACCCACGTACCGCACGGGGACGCTGTTGATCACCGAACCAAGCGTGTCGTCCGACGTGAGGCCGGGTGACGCGCTGCTCTTCACCGCGCCGTGGCTGAATCGAAAGCTGGTCACCCACCGCGTGCGAGTCGTCGTGGAGGACCCCGACGGGACCCGGCGTTTCATCACCCGCGGCGACGCCAACGACGCCGACGACCCCTCACCGGTGCCAGCCCGCGAGGTACGGGGAATCGTGCAGTGGGGCGTTCCGAAACTGGGCACGCTCCTGTGGGCGCTGCGCGGCAGCCGCGGGTTGCTCAGTCTGGTTGTGGCACCGGCGGCCCTACTGGCAATGAGCGAAGCTCGGGAACTACGGCGTCGTCGACAGGCCCGATGCCTCACGTGCGGGGCCACCGGTCGACCGCGACACGTGGGCTGAAAGCGCGGCCGATCACGGTTCGGGCAGGGAGCGGATCGCATCGAAGCCCGCCGAGGATCACCGGGGCGA
>JANPDB010000709.1:0-3210 GCA_031431255.1 Acidimicrobiia bacterium
GTGGTCGCCTTCTGGCGTCTCTTCATCGGGGCGGTGCTCTGGCAATCGATCCTGCTCGTCACCAAACAGCGCTTCACCATCGCCGCTCTGAAGAAGTCGGCACCGGCCGGGTTGTTCTTCGGCCTGAACCTGACGCTGTTCTTCACCGGCGTGACCAAGACCCGCATCGCCAATGCCGAGTTCATCGGCACGCTGGCCCCCCTCCTCGTCGTTCCCTTCGCGGCGTGGCGCCTCGGGGAACGGGTGAAACCCGCCGTCATTGCCGCCGGCGGAGCCGCGCTGACCGGTGTTGCGCTGATCCTGTTCCTGGCCGACCGCAATGTGGTCGGCTCGCACTCGTGGGTCGGTGACGCGGCCTGCGTCGGTGCCGTCGTGATGTGGTCGAGCTATCTGTTCGCGACGAAATCGGTCCGGCACTCTCTCGGCGTCGGACCCTTCATGGCCGGGATGAGCGCGGTCGCCGCGGTAGTCGTCCTCCCCTTCGCCGTTTCGACGGGCAAGCTCGGCGACGTCTCCGCCAAGGGGTGGGTGCTCATCACCGTCATGTGCGTGACCTCCGGGCTGATCAGCCATGGTCTGATCGCGTGGGCGCAGCGCGCGGTGCCGGTTTCGACGATCTCCTTGATGCAGCTCGCCCAGCCGGGCTTCGCCGTGGTCTGGGCGTGGGTGTTCCTCCACGAACACGTGAACGCCGCGCAATTGGCCGGCATGGTCGTCGTGGTCATTGCCGTCGGTGCCATTGCGAGGATGTCGGCGTCGTCGCCGGCGCCGTCCGTCGAGCCCGATACGGTTCCCCTCGCCGTTCATGTGCCGTCATGACCGAACCCGCCTTTGTGATCGCCGCCGGAGCGCTGCTCGAGCGCCACACCCCCGCAGGACGCACCGTCCTTGTGGTCCACCGCCCTCGCTACGACGACTGGTCGTTCCCGAAAGGGAAACTCGATCCGGGAGAGACCATCGAGGAGTGCGCCCGACGTGAAGTGCTCGAGGAGACCGGTCTCGTCGCGGTCCTCGGCGAACGACTGAGCGACATCACCTACGTCGATCGCAAGGGTCGCCCCAAGATCGTGCACTGGTGGCGAGGGACCGTGGTCTCCGGGACCTTCGAACCAAACGACGAGGTCGACGAAGTTCGGTGGGTCACGCCCGACGAAGCGCGAGTGCTCCTCAGCTATCCGCGTGACGCCGACCTGCTCGGTCCCGACGTCGCCCCGGGCGACGCGACGGTCGGGTCGTGAGGCCCTCACGGATCGCATCGCGGGCGCTGCTCGTCGTCGGCGCGCTTGCGTTCGGTCTGGTCGGCACGGCGTGCTCCTCGTCCTCATCGAGCGGTCCGGGAACCGACATCCCGGCCGCCGGTGGGTCCGCGGCCGCGCCGTCGACGGAGGCGGCGAACGGGAGCGAGGCTACGACTGCTGGCGCAGCAGCCGCCGGCGCGGACGCGTCGCAGGAGATCTCGGTGGTGTTCGACACGCCGGGCGCGGACCCTCGCCCGCTCAACGAGACGCCCGTGGTGATCGCTGCGCCGACTGCGGTCCTGCGCATGCGGGTGACCGACCTCACCTACCGCGGCGTCGTGTGCGGGTTCACGTTCTCGGGGACCCGACCTGCGTCTCCGGTGACGATTCGCGTGGACGGGACGACGGCAGCAGGGAGCTTCACCTCGGGTCCGGTCGAGCTCCGCTGGAACGACGACGGGACCACGTCGGCCGGCTCGCCGTCGTCGGACAACGGCTGGAGCTTCTCCGCCGACTCCTATCCCTCGCGCAACGGACCCGGCTGGGCGGTGTCGATCGGCGCCGTCACCGCGGAAGGTAACCCCGACCCTACCGGGGCCACGTGCGAGCTCCGGTCAAGCGCCGAGTTCGTCCCGGAGAACGGGCCCGTCGGCTACTGGGCCGGCTTCGCCACCGTTTGATGCTTCGGTGCGCAGACCCGTGGCGATCACGGCCACGGCGATCAGGAAGGCCGTACCGGCGACCCATTCGTTGAACCGCAGACCGAAGAGCCTCGTCGACTTGTCGATGCGGATCCGCTCGATGAAGAAGCGGCCGAATGTGTACCCGGCGACGTAGACCGCGAAGAGTCGGCCCGGCTTCAACCGGTGTCCGAACCGTTTCTGGACCACGAGGACGAGACCGGCAACGAGCACGCACCAGATCGATTCGTAGAGGAAGGTCGGGTGGAACGTCGTGGCGTCGAGGTACCCCGCCGGACGCTTGCCGGGTGGCACCTCGAGCGCCCACGGCAGTGACGAGGGTCGGCCGAAGAGCTCGATGTTGAACCAGTTGCCCCACCGGCCGATCGCCTGGGCCAGTGGGATGCCCACGGCGGCCGCGTCCAGCAGGCGCAGGGAGTCGAGGTGGCGCCGCCGGGCGACCATCACCCCGCCGATCGCTCCGAGTGCGATGCCGCCCCAGATGCCGAGTCCCCCCTGCCAAAGCCAGAGCGTCTCGACCCAACGGCCCCGGTAACTCTTCCAGTCCGTGGCGACGTGGTAGATCCGCGATCCGACGACGCCGGCGGGCAGCGCCCAGGTGGCGATGGCCCCCATGTCGGCTGGGTGGCCCCCCTCGGCCTGCCAGCGCCGGTCGGAGACCCACACCGCGACCATCATTCCGACCGCGATACACATCCCGTAGGCGTTGAGACGGAGAGGGCCGAGGTGGAGCGATCCACTCGACGGACTCGGGATCGACGCCACGACGTTCGCAATACCGGCGGGTCCCCACGGGACGGGGGACGGCGCGAGCAGGGCGAGAACCATGGCGACGACGGTAGCTGGGCGGCTCGGTCGGCTCGACCGACTGTTCACCGTTCGGTCGAGGTCGGCGCAGCCCCTAACGTCGCCCTGTGACCGCCGGCGACCACGGACCCGACCTCGTCGCGGTACTTCGGGCGATCGTTGGAGGCGACGGCGTCATCACCGATCCGGGTCGGTTCGCCGACTACGCCGTCGACTGGACGGGGCGATGGTCCGGCACGCCTCGCGTAGTCGTCCTCCCGTCGGACGCGGCCGAGGCGGCCGCGGTCATTGACGTTTGTCGGCGGTTCCACGTGGCGTGGGTCCCGCAGGGCGGCAACACCGGACTCGTCGGCGGCGGCGTGCCCGTGGGTGGCGAGGTCGTCGTGTCGACGCGTCGGATGCGCTCGATCGGCGAGGTCGACCGCGAGGCCATGCAAGTCACCGTGGGCGCCGGGGTGACGCTC
>JANPDB010000710.1:0-4394 GCA_031431255.1 Acidimicrobiia bacterium
GGGGTCCGTGTCGACCCCCGCCAGGTCAGCGTCGTCGGCGGCGCATCCGGAGGGTTCGTCCTCGCCTTCCTGGCGTGCTTCGACGTCGGGTCTCGCGTCGGCCTCACCGAGCCCGGGTACCCGGCGTACCGGAACACCCTCGACGCCCTCGGCTGTGTAGCGGTGGGGATCCCGATCGGCCCAGAAACCGGATACCGGCTTACCGGATCGGCCATCGAGTCGGCCCATCGGGCCGCGCCGCTTGACGGATTGATCATCGCCTCTCCGTCGAATCCCACCGGCACCCAGCTGAGCGACGACGACCTGGCCGGTCTCGTCTCGACCTGTCACCGTCTCGGCATCACCTTGATCGCCGACGAGATCTACCACGGCATCACTTACGGTGCCAGGGCGTCGACGGTGCTCTCGCACACCGACGATGTCGTCGTGCTCAACAGCTTCTCGAAGTATTTCGGGATGACCGGATGGCGCCTGGGATGGATCGTGGCGCCGCCCGAACTCGTTGAACCCATCGATCGACTGGCCCAGAATCTCTACATCTGTGCACCCCACGTGTCCCAGATCGCCGGACTTGCGGCGTTCGACTGCTCCGATGAACTCGATGCCCGTGTCGTCGAGTTCGGCGAAAAGCGTCGCGTTCTCCTCGACGGACTTCACCGCGCCGGCTTGACCGACACCGCCCCGTCGGACGGTGCGTTCTATGCCTATGCCGATGTGTCCCACCTGACCGATGACTCGTGGGGTCTGTGCCGGCAGTGGCTCACCGATATCGATGTCGCGGTCACGCCCGGCATCGACTTCGACCCGGTTCGCGGCAACCGGTTCGTCCGCTTCTCTTACGCCGGATCCCTCGACGACGTGCGTGAGGCCGCCGAGCGAATCGCGACCTGGACGGCGACGCACTGAGACGTTCGGCTGCGTAGGTCACGGGGCCGCAGACGCGCCGAAGCGCTCGACCCCGTGAGTTGAGCGCTTCAGCCCTGTGGGCAGTGGCCTGCCCCCCGGCGGCCACATGCCGAGTTCTACCCCCAGTAGGCGTCCGACCAGACGTTGCCGGTCCAGGTCGACCCGGACCACGTCGCACCCGACCAGGTGGAGCCGGACCAGGTGGAGCCGGACCAGGTGGAGCCGGACCAGGTCGAGCCGGACCAGGTGGAACCTGACCACGTCGAGCCGGACCAGGTGGAGCCCGACCACGTGCCCCCGGCCCACGCCGTGAGCGTGAGCTCGGCCTGGGCCTGGACCGCTCCGCCGTACGGACGACCGAAGATGTCCCGGTCCCCGTTCAGTTCGATCCCGTTGTGCACGAGGCGTGAGGAACCGCGGGCGGCGTCGAGCGAGCCGCCGCCGACGAGGGTCACCTTCGGCGGGCTTCCGGCGGTCCAGATCGTTGGCGAGTTGCGGGCGAGGCGCAGGTCGAGGGCCCCCTTGCCCTGCATCTCCGGCTTGACCTTCTTTAGCTTGATCGTCGATTCCGTCAGCGCCTGCTTCACCGAGTCGGGCGTGATGGAGGGATTCTGCTGGATGAGCAGAGCGGCCGCTCCGGAGACGATGGCCGACGCCTGGGACGTACCGCTGCCGCGGAACAGCTGCTCGTTGATGTACCCGGTGCCGCCGTGCTTGGTGTCGATGGTCGAGCCGGGTGCCCGGAGGCTGACGATGCTCTTCCCCGGAACGACGAAATCGGGGCGCCGGGCCTTGCTGCGTTTCGAGGAGAAGCTGGCGATCTCGTCCCATTCCCGCGCATTGGAAGCGGCCGTCTGACCGAGCGCACCGACGGCGATGATCGTGCCGGTGCGGGCCGGGTTGGTCATCGTGCCGCGCTTGTCGGCCCAGCCGGCGTTACCGCTGGCGGCGACCACGACGATGCCCCGGCGCCAGGCCTGGTCGACGGCGAACGACAGCGGGTCGATCTTCACGTCCTGGGTGGAGTCGGTCCCGTAGGAGAGGTTCATCACCCGGATGTTCAGGCCGTTCCTGTCGCGGTTCGCAACGACCCAGTCGATCGCCGCGATGACCTGGGACACATCGGTCGAACCGTTCTTGTCGGCGACCTTGACGCTGACGATGCGGGCATCGGGGGCCACACCGACGAAACCGGTGGTGGGGTCGCTGAGTGACATGCCCGCCGTCCGTCCGGCGATGAGCCCCGCCATGTGGGTGCCGTGCCCGTAGGTGTCGACGTTGCGTTTGGCCGGGTCCTGCGACTCGAAGGAGAGGTCCGGTCCGAACAGCACCCGGTTCGCCGGCAGCGCGTCACTGATCCGAACGCCGGAGTCGATCAGGGCGACGTCGACACCGCGGCCGGTGATGCCGGCGTTCCAGTACGCCGACGAGCCGATGATCTCGCTCACGTTCTTCGGGCCGCCTACGTCGGTGTACGGGTTCCAGGCCTGGGCGAGGGGTCGAACCACTTGGTTCGGGGTCACGGAACGGATGCCCCGTGTCCGACGAAGGTCGGCGAGGTCGCGCTGATCGACGGTCGCCGCGACGCCCCCGACGATGTCGAGACGGCGGGTGACCTTCCCCTTGACCCTGGCGACGGCGTCGACGGCGAGTCCGACATGGCCGGGATCGGCAGTGACGATGACCGAGACCGGTCGATCGGCGGCGGAAGAAGGCTGAGGTCCGGTGGCAACGAGCACCGGGGCGAGACCCAGCGCGCCGAGTGCAGCGATGGAGAGGAGACGTGTCCGTTTCACGCCTGGTACATCGACGACCACTCTCCGTGACCGAATGGGTCAGTCGATTCGTTCCTACGGAGTGCCGCCCGCGTCCGATGGGCCAACCGAATCACCGTCTCAGTGATCGATGGACTGCTCGACGCCGCGAACGGCCAGGCCGGCGGTGCCGCAGCTCAGATCGTCGACCAGCGCTCGGAGCGTCGTCGGGGCACGCAGCCCTCGCCCCTGCATCCACGTGCACCCGAGTGCGCGGGCGGCGATCACGTCGCGGTTGCTCTCGATTCCTTTGGCCACCAGTCGGAAATCGAAGACCTCGCCGAGTTCGGTGAGCGCCCGTACGACGGGCATGACCGCAGAGTCCGACAGACTGCCGACGGTGGTGCGTGCGAGCTTCACGATCAACGGTCGGACGTCGGCGAGGAGTTGGAACGGAACGTCGTCGAGCTCGAAGTCGTCGAGCGACACGGCGACGCCGAGCTCACGAAGGATGCCGACGCGGCGGAGCACCGCCTCAGGTGAGCGTCGAAGCGCACGAACAGGGATCTCGAGCACCAGTCGATTCAGGTGGCCAGGTGCCGTTTGCCGGCGCACGACCCCCGCGAACGAGTCACGGCTCAGCTGGGTGAGGCCGAGGTTGATGGCCACCGTGACGTCCGGGAAATCTTCGGTGTGTTCCAGTGCGTCGGCGATGCTGCGCAACACGAACTCGTCGATGATCTCCGCGGCCGCTCCGTCGGTCAACCCGACGAGGAAGTCGTCGGGCCCGAGTACACCGTGCACCGGATGGTTCCATCGCAGCAGGCCTTCGATGCTCACGATCGCACCGGTGGAGGTGTCGACCACCGGCTGGTAGGCCATCGAAAACTGGTCGAGAGGCACATGCTGGGCCAAGTGGCTGGCGAGCTCAGCGCCGCGACCGTTCACCCCTGCCCGTTGGGGGTCGATGACTTCGACGGCGTTCTTGCCACGGGCCTTCGCCCGGTACATCGCCTGATCGGCGCGGTCGAGAAGTGCGGCGAGATCATCGCCGTCCACGGCGACCCCGATGCCCACCGTCGCTCTCGGCGCGACCTCGATCCCGTTCGCCAACAGCATCGGCTCACGGATCATCTCGAGCAGGCGCTGGCCGCGAAGGTCAAGTGTCTCCTGACGCGCGTTCGGATCGAAGAGCAGGGCGAACTCGTCGCCGGAGAGGCGGGCGGCTGATTCGGTCGAAGTGATCGCGGACTGGATGCGTCGACCGATCATGACCAGCATCGCATCGCCGGCGGCGTGTCCGAAGGAGTCGTTCACATTCTTGAAGTCGTCGAGATCGATGATCGCAACAGCCCACCGACCTCCGTTGACCCCTTTGGTGTTGATGACCTGTCGCGCCGCTCGGGTGAACGCTGACCGATTGAGCAGCCCGGTGAGCGGATCATGCTGGAGTTCGTGGACGAGCCTGCGCTCCAGATCGCGCAGCTCCGAGATCGACGCCATCTGGCGCTCGTTCTCGATGAGCGACCCGATCTGCGCGGCCAGGGCGAAGGCGAGCGGAAGGTCCCGGGCGTCGAAGGCGTCGACCCCCTCGACTTCTGAACCGATGAGCAGGACACCGTCAACCAGCTCCGGAACGTGGACGGGTACGACCAGACCCGACCGCAGACCCCGCTCGAGGATGGCGCGGCTCAGGACGTCTTCACCGAGGTCGCTGGCATTGCGCATGTCGGC
>JANPDB010000711.1:0-2388 GCA_031431255.1 Acidimicrobiia bacterium
CGGTGCGACGTTCGGTATGAACATGAAGCTCGGCGTTCCGTACCCCATCGAGAACACGGTCGTCGAGTTCGAGGAGGACAGCCTCATCGCGTGGCGCCATCTCGGTGGGCATCGCTGGCGCTACGAACTCGAACCGGTCGACGGCGGCACGAAGGTGACCGAGACCTTCGACTGGTCGACCGCGAAGTCCCCCGCCGCGCTGGAAGTGCTCCGCATACCCCAGCGCAACACGCGATCAATCGAGAAGACGCTCGACCGCCTCGCCGCGCATTTCGCCTGACGCCGATGTCGCACTTCCGGCGGATCTCTGCGGCTGCGTCGGAGCGCGACCAGCGCCGTGCCGCGTCCGCCCTCGGTTCGCTCGGCCTGCGGGCGGGCGACCGGGTCGCGATCGTCGCTCGCAATGCTCCTGAACTGATCGCCGTCGCGCTGGGCGCGCTCCGCTCCGGGGTTGTCCCGGTGATGATCAATGCGGACCTGCTTCCGGTCGAGCGCGAGGTGATCCTCGCCGACTGCGACCCGTCGCTCGTCGTGGACGATCGAGGTGTGGCCGAGCTGGTTTCCGGATCGGCCGAGGTCGACATCGCGGCCGCACCGCTCGCCCGCCCCATGCATTACACGTCGGGCACCACCGGTCGCCCCAAAGGCGTGTGGTCCGGGCTTCTCGACGACGCCGCCGCTGCTTCGCTTCTCCGAGAGGAACGCGAGTTGTGGGGGTTCGCCGCCGACGACGTGAACCTCGTGTGTTCGCCGCTGTACCACTCGGCCCCGCTCCGATTCGCGGCGGGAACCCTGCTGGCCGGGGGCGACGTCGTGGTGCTCGACAAGTTCCGCCCGGATGTTGCCCGTGAGGCGATAGCGGTGCATGGGATCTCCTCGGCGTTCATGGCTCCCGCGCACCTCCAGCGATTGTTCGACGACGGTCTGGGCGCCCCCGAGGTCTCATCGTTCCGTCTGCTCGCGCACGCCGGGGCGCCCTGCCCCGAGGCCGTCAAGCGGCAGGCCGTCGACACCTTTCCGGATCAATCGGTCTGGGAGTTCTACGGCTCGACCGAGGGTCAGTTCACCGCATGCTCGACCGACGACTGGCAGCGTCGACCGGGTTCGGTCGGGCGCGCTCGCCCCGGTCGGTCGCTGTCGATCGATCCGGACTCCGGAACGATCTGGTGCGAAGTTCCGTCCTACGCGCGCTTCACGTATTGGCAAGACCCGGAGAAGACCGCTGCCGCTTGGCGGGGGAACGCCTTCAGCGTGTTCGATCTCGGCCGCATCGACGACGGCTACCTGTACCTCGACGGACGTCGGGACGATCTCTTGATCACCGGTGGGGTCAACGTCTATCCGCTCGAGGTCGAGATCGCGCTGGGGCGTTGCCCGGGCATTGTCGAAGTGGTGGTCTTCGGCGTTGACGATGACCATTGGGGCCAACGGGTCTGCGCGGCCGTTGTCGGAAACATAAGTGAACAGACAATGTCCGAGTTCGCTGCCGGGGTGCTCGCGCCCTACAAGCGGCCAAAGACCATTGTGTTCGTGGACGAGATCCCGAAGACGGCCACCGGAAAGGTCCGCCGGTCGCGTCTCGCGGCCGACGTCGGGCTCGCCTGAACGGTCGCCGGTTTCGCCGGCGCGCGAGACGAAGCGAGTCAGTCGATGAGCTCGGCCAGCCGGGCGCGGAGGAACGGGTGCAGGAGCGATCCTGCCGCTACCACCAGGTGGTGGGTCGGCTCGCCTTCGCGTAATCCGGTTGACATGCCGCCGGCCTCTCGCACGATGACGGATCCGCCGCTCAGGTCCCAGGCGTTGCAGCCGCGTTCGTAGTAGGCGTCGAGGCGTCCACAGGCGACGAAGCACAGATCCAACGCCGCGGAACCTCCCCGCCGGATGTCACGGATGTCCGGGAGCAGGGTGTGCACGATCCCGCCCTGCCAGGCACGGAGGTCGGCGTCGTACCCGAAGCCGGTGCCGATGAGCGCGTGCGAAAGCGCGTCGCATGAGGACGCCGTGACGCGTTGTCCGTTGCGGTAGGTGCCCTGGCCGATCGACGCGCTATAGGTCTCGCGGAGCATCGGCGCATCAACGACGCCGACGGACCCGACTCCGTCGATCTCAATCCCGATCGACACGCTCCACTGGGGGTGACCGTAGAGATAGTTGGTCGTGCCGTCGAGGGGGTCGATGATCCAGCGCACGCCGGACGTGCCCGGCGTATCGGTTCCCTCCTCGCCGAGGATCCCGTCATCGGGCCGGGCGGCCAGGATGCCGTCGACGAGCATCCGCTCCGCCGCTTTGTCCATCTCGCTCACCATGTCCGTGCCGGTCGACTTGGTTTCGATCAACGTCCGTTCACGCTGGAGCCCGTCGAGAAGGAACGCGCCGGTGCTGGTGGCG
>JANPDB010000712.1:0-11298 GCA_031431255.1 Acidimicrobiia bacterium
GATCGCGACCTGGAAGAACCACGGCCTGGCGCTGCAAAGACTGCGGGTGAGTGCGCGCGACCGCACGTCGAGCAGCGAACCCGACTTCCCGTTCATCGGCCAGGATCTGCGTTCCGCTCTGGCGACTCCACGATCGCGCCCGGACGGTGCCGGCTTCCCGGACGGCTGCGCCATCCGCAGCGTGGTGAACGTCGGACAGCGCCGCTGGCGTGTCGAGGTCGAGGCGCGTGACGAAATCGGCCTCCTATCTCGCGTGGCAGGAGCGCTGCACGCGCTCGGGGCCAACGTCCTCGCCGCCGATGTCCACTCCGAAGGGCACGGGGCGCTCGACACGTTCCTGGTCGAGCTCGACGACGAGGCCAGCCTTCGCCTGCTCCGGGCCCTCGCAAGTTCGAACTGCTGACCGGTCCGCGAGATCGGATCGGCCGGGGCCGGTTCGCGTCGCAGCCTGCCATGCTGGAACGCAATGCGAGCAATGCACATGGGCGTCTTCTCCGACGACCTGAAGAGCAAGAAGATCGACAAGAAGACGCTTCGACGGGCCTGGGCGTTCAGCGCTCCCTACCGCCCTCAGCTGAGCGTCTACATCGTCGCCATCATCGTCGTTTCCATCTTCGGCGTGGTCCCGCCACTCGTCACGCGGCAGATCATCGACAAGGCGATCCCGTCGAATGACCGAGGGTCGATCACGTCGTGGGTGATCCTCCTCGTCATCGTGGCGATCCTCGCCAGCGGCCTCTCCGCGCTCATCCGGTGGCTGGGCGCCGTGATCGGCGAGGGTGTTATCGCTACCACCCGCAAGGCGCTCTACGACCACGTGCAGCGGATGCCCATCGCGTTCTTCACCCGGACCCAGACCGGGTCGCTGATGAGCCGTCTCAACAACGATGTCGTCGGCGCGCAGTCTGCATTCACGTTCGTTCTTCGGAGCGCAGTCAGCAACGTGCTATCCGTGGTGGTCACCATTGCCGCGATGCTGACGTTGTCGTGGAAGTTCACCCTCGCGTCCCTGATCGTCGTGCCGTTCCTGATCGTGCTGTCGAAGCGTGTGGGCAAGGTCCAGGAGAAGGCTGCTCGCGAAGCCATGGGCCGCAATGCCGCCATGAACACGGTCATGACCGAGCGGTTCAACGTCGCCGGCGCGCTGCTCGTCAAGCTGTTCGGACGACCCCGTGAGGAGCGTGAGGCCTTCGCGAAGTCCGCCGACCGCGTCGCCGCGATCGGTGTGCGCCGTGCCGTCACCGGGATCGTCTTCGATATCGCCCTGTCGCTCGTCGGCGCCCTGCTCACCGCGTCGCTCTACTGGTGGGGAGCGAATCAGGTGCTCGATGGCAAGATCACGGTCGGAACCCTTGTGGCGATGTCGATCCTGGCCCAACGCATCTACGGGCCCCTCACCGACTTGGCAAGCGCACGTATCGATTTCGTCACGGCATTCGTGTCCTTCGAGCGTATCTTCGAAGTTCTCGACGCTCCCGTCTCGATCGCCGATCGGCCTGGAGCGGTCACCCTCCCCCCGGCTGCTGCGGCCTCCGGGGCGCGGGTCGAGTTCGACGATGTCTGGTTTAGGTATCCAGCTGCCTCCGAGGTGTCCGTGGCGTCACTCGAGAGCGGCGGGCCCACACTGTCGAGTGACGAGTCCGCATGGGTGATCCAGGGCCTCAGCGCTGTATGCGAGCCGGGTACGCTCACCGCCATCGTCGGGCCGTCGGGCGCGGGCAAGACGACGATCTCGGCGCTCGTGCCTCGTCTGTACGACGTGACGCGAGGGGCCGTCCGTATCGAGGGCCACGACGTGCGCGACGTCACCGGAGACTCGCTTCGTGGAGCCATCGGCGTCGTCAGCCAAGACGCCCACCTGTTCCACGACACGATCGCCGCGAACCTCCGCTACGCCCGACCGGAAGCCACCGACGCCGACCTCGTCGCGGTCTGCCGGGCGGCCCGCATCCACGAGATGATCTCGTCCTTGCCGGAGGGCTACGCCACGATGGTCGGCGAACGCGGCTATCGGCTGTCCGGCGGCGAGAAAGCGCGCCTGGCGCTGGCGCGGGTGCTGCTGCGCGACCCCCGACTCGTCATCCTCGACGAGGCGACCGCCCATCTCGACTCGGAGACGGAGGTGCACATCCAAGACGCGCTTGCCGACGCACTGGTCGGCCGCACCTCGATCGTCATCGCCCATCGCCTGTCCACCATTCGCGAAGCCGACCAGATCCTGGTTCTCGACAACGGCCGGATCGTCGAGCGGGGCACTCACGACGAGCTGGTCGAAAAAGGTGGGCTCTACGCCCACCTGACCGAGACGCAGTTCCTCGGCGCTCTCCCGACGGGTTGACGTGACTACGACGTCGGTCGTCCGGTCACCTGTCGGTAACCTCAGAGCCGATGCCCACTCGCGCCGCCCTCGGTGACTCACCCTTCCTCGCCGCCTGTCGGGGCGAGCGGAGCACACGCACCCCGGTGTGGTTCATGCGTCAGGCGGGGCGGAGTCTGCCCGAGTACCGCGCCCTCCGTATGGGCAAGACGTTCCACGAGATGCTCGTCGATCCGCGACTCGCCGCCGAGGTCACGATGCAGCCGGTCCGACGCCATGGGGTCGACGCGGCGATCTTCTTCTCCGACATCATCACGCCCGTGCAGTCGTTCGTCGCCGGAGTCTCCATCGAGCAGGGTCGGGGGCCCGTCATCGAAGAGCCCTTCCGCACCCTCCAAGACGTCGATCGTCTGCGCGCGTATGACCCGCTCATCCACACTCCGTTCGTGGCCGATGCGATTCGACTCTGTGTCGATGAGCTCGACCCGATGGGCATCCCGCTGATCGGCTTCGCCGGAGCACCGTTCACGGTCGCCACCTACATCGTCGAGGGAGGGAAGTCGAAGGAGTTCGAGCACACGAAGTCGATGATGCACGGCGAACCCGAGGTTTGGCACGCCCTGATGACGACGCTCTCCGACATCGCTCTCTTGTCGTTGCGGGCCCAGGTCGGCGCCGGAGCATCGGCCGTGCAGCTCTTCGATTCATGGGCCGGGATCCTCTCGAGGCGCGAGTACGAGTGCTTCGTGCAGCCCTACTCCGCTCGGATCTTCGCGGGACTCGCCGACACCGGTGTGCCACGAATCCATTTCGGGGTCGGAACGGGGGAACTCCTCGGGGCGATGGGGGAGGCCGGTGCCGACGTCGTCGGCGTGGACTGGCGGGTCAGCCTTTCGGACGCCCGCAACCGGGTCGGACCGGGAAAAGCCCTACAGGGGAACCTCGATCCGGTCGTGCTACTCGCTCCTTGGCACGTGGTGCAGGCGGAGATCGACCGAGTGCTGGAGGAGGCGGCCCAGGCGGGCGGCGGGCACATCTTCAACCTCGGTCACGGTGTTCTACCCCAGATCGCGCCGGAGATGCTCACCCGCGTCGTCGACTACGTCCACTCGATCACCGGCGGGAAGAGATGACGCGAAGCTTCGCAGGCGCGCCGCGGTGAGCGCGCTACCTACCGATATCGGGCCCGACCGGGCGACGCCGGCCGGGGACCTCGACGTGCTCATCGTCGGCGGAGGCATCGCCGGCCTCGCCACAGCACACTTCCTTTCCCGGACCCGACCCGGGCTGCGAGTCGCGGTGATCGAATCGTCATCGGCCATCGGCGGAAAGATCTCCGGCGCGACTGTGGCCGGTATCGGCGTCGACACCGGGCCCGACGCCTTCCTCGCTCGAGTTCCCGGCGCGGTGGAACTGGCCGAATCGCTCGGATTCGCTGACGATCTCGTGGCTCCGGCCACCGGCTCGGCCTACGTGTATTCGCGCGGCAAGCTGCGGGCACTGCCGAAGGGTCTCGTACTCGGTGTGCCGAGCGACCTCGGCGAGATGCGCCGCTCCGGAATCATCAGCGCTCGTGGGATCGCGCGCGCCGCGCTGGGCGGCGTATTGCCGCGGCGAGCGAGCACCGGGAGCGATCCATCGGTGAGTGAGGCGATCGGGCGACACCTTGGCCGCGAAGTGATCGAGCGCCTCGTCGACCCGCTGCTCGGCGGGATCAACGCCAGTGACTGCGACACCCTCAGCCTGTCGAGCGCATCACCGATGCTCGCAGAAGCCGCCCGCGAGCGACGCCTCGTTCGCGCGCTGCGACGCACGAACGCAGCAGCGGATCGGGGGCAGATCGGCGTCACCGAGACGAGGCCGGTGTTTCTGGCACCTAGGAATGGCATCCGCGCGCTGATCGCCCGCCTCGGCGAACACACGAACGTCACGGTCGAGGAGACGGCACGGTCGATCTCGAAGACCGGTGCCGGATGGTCGGTCCACACATCGAAGCGTCACCTCACCGCCCGCCACATCGTCATGGCCACGCCGGCTGCTGCGGCCGCCACGCTGCTCCGTCCCGTGGCATCGCAGACCGCTCACGATCTCGGGACGATACGCACGGCTTCGGTTGCGCTCACGCTGCTCGCGTACCCCGCCGGCTCAGTGTCGCTCCCACCCGGCAGCGGAATGCTCGTCCCCAGACCGGAACAACGTCTCGTGACGGCATCGAGTTGGTGGAACCAGAAATGGCCGCACCTCGACACCAACGGCCACGTGCTGCTCCGGGCCTCGGCTGGACGCGACGGCGACACCCGGTTCACCGACCTCGACGACGATGAGCTCGTTGCATCGCTCCACCGCGAACTGACCGAGATGCTCGGCGTGTCCGCCCCACCGGTCGACGCCGTCGTCACCCGATGGATGGGCGGATTCCCGCAGTACGACACCGGGCACGCGGCCCTCGTCGAGCGGATCGACCAGCACATCGCAACCGAGGCCCCCGGCATCGCCCTGGTCGGCGCCAGCTATCGCGGGATCGGCATCCCGGCCTGTGTCCGAGATGCCGAGCGCGCCGCAGGTCAGGTGAACGAGGCTCTCGCCGGTGGCTGAGCCTCACCCCATGCTCGCCGTACCGGGGCCTCTGCCGGAAGGCGACGGGTGGTCGTTCGAGCTCAAGTACGACGGCATCCGGGCCATCGTCAGCATCGGTGGCCAGGCAGGGCCAAGGATCACCAGCCGGGCGGGAAACGACGTCACCGCGACGTTTCCTGAGCTCGACGGCATCGTCACCGCCCTCGACGGCAACACCGCAGTGCTCGACGGCGAGATCATCGCCATCGGCGACGATGGTCTGCCCTCGTTCCATCGCCTTCAGGAGCGACTCGGCGTGTCCGGCAACGACGCCCGGATGCGCGCCTCGGTCAACCCGGTGGTGTTCGTCGTGTTCGACGTGCTCGAAGTGAACGGGTTGTCGACGGTGGACCTCCCGCTGTCGGCCCGCAGGACCGTGCTCGATCGCCTCGTCGGATTGCAGGAAGGCCCGAACTGGCGCCGCGCGCCCGTTTACGACGACGGTCACGCACTGCAGGTGCTCACCCGGAGCAACGGGCTCGAGGGTGTCGTGGCGAAGCGCAACGACGCCAAGTACACCGTCGGCCGACGCTCGTCCAACTGGGTCAAGGTGGGGAACCGCAACACCGACGAGTTCATCATCGGTGGATGGGTACCCGGAGGTGGACGCCGCGAACAGGGGATCGGTTCGATCTTGCTGGGCGTGCCGGAGACGGATGATGCCGAGGGACCGCTCCGATGGATCGGCCGGGTCGGGACCGGCTTCACCGACGCGGAGCTCGACCGACTCCAACGTCTCCTCGGTGACGATGTCGTGGCGGCGAGTCCCTTCTCCAACGATCCAGGCGAGCCGACGGCCGTGTTCGTCCGGCGGAAGCACCGGTGTCTGGTGGAGTATCGGGAGTGGAGCCCCGCCGGGCTGCTCCGGTTTCCGTCATGGCGGGGACTCGTTCCGTAGTTGTTGCGACCGGGTAGGCCGTGGTGCCCATGGTGCACTGGGGACCGTTCCGGGGTCCTGTCACCGATCCTCCCCATCCACTGCGGTACTCGCCCGTTGTTCTCCTCCGTCGAACCGGGTCTCCGTTCCTCGGGCGGGGCCCCATCGGCGCCACCCCTCCACTCGTTGGTTTCCCGTGGCCGCTCTACTGCTTGACCTCTGACTTGTTCAGCTCGCCCGCCACCGACGAGCATGGCCGACCCGAACTTCTGTAGGAGCACCAATGACTTCCATCAACAGCGTCACCGATCTCGTCGTGGCCGACGGTGTGGCCGTCATCACGCTTGACTCGCCGCCCGTCAACGCTCTGAGCGCGAACGTACGCGACGGGTTGTTCGGTGCTTTCGACGCGGCCATTGCCGACGACGATGTGAATGCGATCGTCCTCATCTGCGCGGGACGTACCTTCATCGCCGGTGCGGACATCAGCGAATTCGGCGGTGCCGCGAAGGGCGCCAGCCTGTTGGATGTCCAGAGCAAGATGGAGAGCTCGCCCAAACCGGTGGTGGCGGCGATCCACGGCACCGCGCTCGGCGGAGGACTCGAGGTCGCGTTGTGCGCGCACTACCGGATCGCTGTTCCGTCGAGCAAGTGCGGCCTACCCGAGGTGAACCTCGGCCTGCTTCCGGGTGCCGGCGGCACGCAGCGGCTGCCGCGTATCGTCGGCCCGCTCAAGGCTATGGAAATGATGACGGCGGGGACCCACGTCGGCGCCGCCGAATGCCTGGCCATGGGCTTGGTTGACGAGCTGGCCGCCGAAGGATCGCTTCGAGAAGACGCGATTGCCTACGCCCAGCGACTCGTTGCGGAGGGGGCCGAACTGAAGAAGGTCAGCGATCGATCGGTCCCGGCGATGTCGGCCGACGAGTTCACGGAGTTCCGCGCCGCCAACGCGAAGAAGTTCCGCGGATTCAAGGCACCCGAAGCAATCATCCGGTGTGTCGAGGCGGCGGTCAACCTCCCGTTCGCCGATGGCATGAAGACGGAGCGAACCCTCTTCGGCGGTCTCGTGACGAGCCCGGAGTCCGCGGCCCAGCGCTACGTGTTCTTCGCCGAGCGCGAAGTGTGGAAGATCCCTGACGTCCCAGCGGCGACACCGACGGTGCCCGTGAAGTCCGTCGGAGTGATCGGCGCCGGGACCATGGGCGGCGGAATCGCCATGAACTTCGTGAACGCGGGTCTGCCGGTGACGATCGTGGAGACGTCGCAGGCGGCTTTGGAGCGCGGGCTCGCCGTGGTGCGCTCGAACTACGAGCGCAGCGCGAAGAACGGCCGCTTCACGATGGACGAGGTCGAGCGACGCATGGGTCTCATCACCGGAACGACGGCGCTCGACGATGTTGCGTCTGCCGACATGGTCGTCGAAGCCGTCTTCGAGCGGATGGACATCAAGAAGGAGCTCTTCGGCCGTCTCGACGCGATATGCAAGCCCGGGGCGGTACTGGCCACGAACACCAGCTACCTCGACATCGACGAGATCGCCTCAGCCACCACCCGCCCGGAATCGGTCATCGGCATGCACTTCTTCTCGCCAGCGAACGTCATGAAGCTGCTCGAGGTCGTCCGCGCCGACCACACCTCCCCCGAAGTGATCAACACGGCGATGCAGGTCGGCAAGAAGATCGGCAAGATCGCCGCGCTCGTCGGCGTGTGCCCCGGCTTCGTCGGCAACCGCATGCTCGCCCAGCGCGGCCGGGCGTCGCAGGAGTTGCTGAACGAAGGCGCGTTGCCGTGGGAGATCGACCGGGCGCTGTTCGACTTCGGCTTCGCCATGGGTCCCTTCCAGATGTCCGACCTCGCCGGTCTCGACATCGGCTGGGTAAAGGAGAAGTCGAACGGCGAAACGATCCGCGACCGGCTGTGCGAACTCGACCGCCGCGGCCAGAAGGCTGGTGCGGGCTACTACGACTACGACGCGAATCGGAACCCGACACCGTCTCCGGTCACCGAGCAGATCGTGCGCGAGTTCGCCGCCAAGTCAGGGGTGGCGCCACGATCCTTCACCGCGGACGAGATCACCGAACGCCTAGTGCTCCCCATGATCAACGAGGGTGCGAAGGTCCTCGACGAGGGCAAGGCGATCCGAGCGGGCGACATCGACATCATCTGGATCAACGGCTACAACTGGCCGGCCTACCGCGGCGGCCCGATGTGGTGGGCCGACCATCTCGGCCTGCCCTACGTGCTCGACCGCCTACGCGCGCTCGAGGCCGAGCGCGGCCCCCAATGGGCACCGTCGCCGTTCCTCGAACGACTCGTCACCGACGGTCGGCGCTTCCAGGACCGGCGCGCCTAGAGGCGTCGGCGAACACCAATGTCCGCCGTGCCGGCCGAGTGGATCCCAGATCATGGCGGTCGGCATCCCGCAGAAGGAAAGTCTTCGCAAAGTTGACCAAACTTCGCCTCTCTGGGATCCGTGGGCCGCTCATGTGGGACGAGCGGGATTCGGTCGCCGGTTGCGAGTGGTGCGCTCGCCCGGAAGCGGTTCGAACGGCCGAAACCGGCGCGATGCTTCTTCGAAACAAGTTGGCTGTCAACTGACAACCCTCCCTAGACTCGGTAGATGGGCCGACTTCCGCGAGCAATCCCGCTGGCCGCCCAGGTCGAGGCGGCGATCGCCGAACGCATCACCCGCGGCGAGTTCGCCGTCGGTGACCGTCTGCCGACCGAGCATGAGCTCTCGACCGAACTCGGGGTCAGCCGGGCCACCGTTCGCACCGCCGTCGGCGCGCTCGCCCGCCGCGGCATGATCGTCAGCCATCACGGACGCGGCAGTTTCGTCACGGCCGCCGCATCCGCGCTGTCGCACACGCTCACCGAAGCCCGCGACCTCGGCGACGTGCTCGCCCGCAACGGCGCCAAGGTCCGCGTGGTCTTCGACGGCGCGTCCATCGTCGAGCCGAACGATTCCGTTGCCCGTGCTCTAGGGCTCGGACCCGAAGACCTTGTGCTCCGCACGTTCAAGACGTTCACGGCCGATGGCGCGCCGATGATCTTCATCGAGTGCTCCGTCCCCGTTCGACTTCTCGGTGAGGTGCTCGCTGCGGCGTGCGTGAAGAAGCCGGCCCAGACCGAGCCGCTCTTCGACTTCCTACGCACACGTACCAATGCCTCAACGGAATACCAGCTCAGCGAGGTGCAGGCCGTCGATGCCAGCGCCGTGCGCTACCCCGGCTCTCCGGTAGCACCGCGAACACCTGTGCTCCAGATCACCGAGACGGGCTATACCTCCGACAACACCCCGATCTGGTGGAGTCGCAACTGGTACCCGCCTTCCGACATGCGCTTCACCCTTGTCCGGCAACGTCCGCTTCAGACCTGAGAGGCCCGAGTGAGCATCGCAACGCACCTTCACCCCGTCCAACGGCACACCGCTCCGCCGCCGGCCTACGTCGCACCCGCGTCCATCGACGACGCGGTGAAGTTCCTCGGCACCTACGGCGCCGCCGCCCGTCCGATCGCGGGAGGGACCGACCTTCTTGTCGAGATCGATCGCAGCGCCCGCGCCGACCTCGCACTTCTCATCGACATCAGTCGGATCCCCGGCGCGGCGTCGATCAGGGTCGACGGGGACGAAGCGGTTCTCGGGCCGATGGTCACCCACAACGATGTCGTGCGATCAGCAGTGCTGGTGGAGCGAGCCCTTCCACTTGCCCAGGCGTGTTGGGAGGTTGGCTCACCGCAGCTGCGCAACCGTGCCACGCTCGTCGGAAACATCGTGACCGCAAGTCCCGCCAACGACACCATCAGCGCCCTGCTGGCTCTGGGAGCGACTGTCGTGCTCCGTTCGGTGCGAGGTACGAGGTCTTTGGCGCTTTCCGAATTCATCACCGGGTTCCGTGCCACCCAGCGGGCTGACGATGAGCTCGTCGTGGAACTTCGTGTCCGGTTGACCTCGCCGAACGAGCGCGGCCTCTATGTGAAGCTCGGCAATCGATCGGCCCAGGCGATCTCGGTCATCCACCTCGCCGCGGTCGTCGGGTTCGCCGACGACGGGGAGACAGTTTCCTCCGCGCACATAGCAATCGGCAGTGTGGCATCGAAGGTACTTCTGGTTGACGCCGCCGAGTCTGCACTGGTCGGCAGCAAGCTCGACGGTCGTGCGATCGCTCAGGCATCGGCCGCCGTGCTCGCCGCATCGACCCCTCTCGACGACGTGAGGGCCACGGCGCAGTACCGGCTCGACACGATCGGGGTGCTCGTCGACCGGACATTGACGACGATTTCCCAGAGCCGACAGGCGGAGCGTTGGCCCGTCGCCGCGCCGTGCTTGCGCGGAGCCGACAGCACCCCGTCCCCTAACGCAACCGGGGTGATCGACGCCACGACGGTCATCGCCACCACGATCAACGGCGCTGAGCATCGCTGTGCGGGCGCGGTGGGCAAGACCCTGCTCGACTGGCTCCGCGAAGACATCCGCCTCAACGGAACCAAGGAGGGTTGCGCCGAAGGCGAGTGCGGGGCGTGCACCGTCATGCTCGACGGAGCCGCGGTGATGTCGTGCCTGGTCCCGGCGGCCCGGGCTGACGCGGCGACCATCACCACCGTCGAGGGCCTGGCCAACGCCGGGGCGCTGCATCCGATCCAACGAGCGTTTGTGGAGAAGGGCGCAGTGCAGTGCGGGTACTGCATCCCGGGGTTCGTCGTCGCCAGTGCCGCTCTGATCGACGAAACACCCAGACCGACCCCGGAACAGATCACCCAGGGCCTGGCCGGGAACCTCTGCCGTTGCACCGGCTACTACAAGATCATCGAAGCGGTCGAAGCGGCCGCACTGAATGCTGAGGTGCAGTGATGGCTGTCGGACAGTCGACGCGAAGAAGAGATGCGCTCGCTAAGGTGACCGGCGACGCCACATATCCCTCCGATCTCATTCCGATTGACGCGCTCTGGGCGAAGGTCGTCTTCACCAATCAGGCCCATGCGCGGCTCGTCCGCTGCAATCTCGACGCGGCGCGTGCCGTCGACGGAGTGGTGTGCGTTCTCACCGCGGCCGATGTCCCCGTCAATGAGTACGGCCTGACCCTGTTCGACCAACCGGTGTTGCTCGGACTGGAGCACACCGGGCGCGCGGCAACGCGTTGCGACATCAGTCGCTGGGAAGCAGACGCTCTCTGCGTGATCGTGGCCGAGACGGTCGAACAGGCCGACGCCGCCGCCGCCTCGATCGTCGTCGAATGGGAGCCCCTGCCCGTCCTCAGCGATATCGACAGTGCACTTACCACTGACGTGATGCTCCATCCCGAGAACGGTCTCGACACCAACGCCTACACCCACTATGTGATCCGCAAAGGCGACCCCGACGCGGTGTGGGCCGAAGCGGCCGCGATCGTCGAGTCCGACTACGAGTTCCCGTACCAGGAGCACGCCTACCTCCAGCCCGAAGCCGGCGTCGCCTACATCGATGAGGAGGGTCGGGTCACCGTGG
>JANPDB010000713.1:0-1583 GCA_031431255.1 Acidimicrobiia bacterium
GTGTGGGAGGGCGAGAAGCATTCGTTCAAATCGAGCGGGCTCGGCGGTTCGCGCATGGGTCCTGCGTCGCTGTTCCGTTTCCTGCGCAGTCAGGCGATCCTCGTGAAGACGAATCTCGCCGTACGCGACCCCTGGTGGTACCCGGCGGAGTTGTTCGAAGGGTTGTAGTTGCCCGCCTCGACGCGACGCGGTGAGCGCGGCACAATTGCCGCATGGGAATCCGTGAAGACATGCCGGTGCTGGCGAGCCACGAGGGGAACTGGACCGGAGAGTACGTCCACGTCGATCCCGCGGGCAACATTGTCGATCGCCACCGTGCGGATCTCAGCTGCACGTTCCCGACGGAAGGTGACTGGCCCTACTTCCAGACCAACACCTACACCTGGGAAGACGGCCGCCAGGAGATCATCAAGTTCCCGGCCGCGTTCCACGACAAGGCAATCTGGTTCGACACGGACCGGATCGACGGCAGGGCCTGGGAGGTGGACGACAAGACGGTGATCCTCACGTGGGTCTACAAGAACGACCCCCGCAACTACCTCTACGAGATGATCCAGATCGACGCAACGAAACAACATCGCGCCCGCACATGGCATTGGTTCGAAGGTGGCGAACTGGTCCGACGGACGCTCATCAAGGAACACCGCGTCAACTAGTCGCGATTTACTTCTTGCCGGTCGACCCCGGTCGAGTGATCCGGATCTCCGCGAGCCAGGCGGGCACCTCGTCGGGCGCCCAACTCTGCACATCGAGCGAGAGCGCGCTGACGAGCGGCACGCCGAAGTCGGCCGTCCCCCCGGTGCGATCCACGAGGACACCAACTCCCACAAGCGTTGCGCCGACGGAGTCGACGAGCTGCGTGCACTCGCGGATCGATCCACCCGTCGTGAGCACATCGTCCACGACGAGAACCCGGTCGCCGGCGCGGAGGTGATCCGGTCGACGGAGGAAGCGGTCACCGTTCGCACTCTTCTCACCGTATGCCGCGGTCGCTCCGAGCTGCTTGGCTACCTCGTACGCCATCACGATGCCGAGCGTGGTCGGCCCGAGTACGACGTCGACGCCAACACCCGTCTCGCGGACCTTCTGGCCGATGAGCGCACAGAGCGCTTCTACATGCTGCGGGTAGCGGAGGACGTCGAACTTCTCGAAATACGTGTCGGCATGGCGGCCGCTCGTGAGCACGAAGTGACCACGCAGCAGCGCTCCCGTTTCGGAGAAGAGCGCCAGCACATCGGCATCCGTCAGCGACATGGGATCGAACGATACTGCCCGGACCCGACATGCGGTCCTGTCGCGCCGCCAATCGCTCAGGCGATCCGCTGGTACAGGCGCACGCGAATGCGAAGGGCGACGTCGCGATGATCGTCGGCCAGTTCCCAGCCGAACGAGGGTGGGATTTCCGGACGTTTGTGGGGCGTGACGATCACCAACCACGGGGCGACCGACGCAAGGGCGTGACAGACGAGAGGCAGCCACGACGGTTCACAGAGATGCAATGCGTAGGAGCAGACCACGCCCGAGAACGACCGACCGTCGAGCGCGCCTTGGGCGACATCGGCGAACGAATGCGACTCACAGGC
>JANPDB010000714.1:0-1654 GCA_031431255.1 Acidimicrobiia bacterium
CTCTTCCGGGTCAGCGAAGCCCGAAACGGGTGGTTTCGCGCAGCCGATGCCGTCGAGGCGGGAGTGCCCCGCCAGCAACTCGCTCGATACGTCGACAGCGGAGTGCTGCGACGTTTGGCGCACGGGGTGTACCGCCTCCGAGATTTCCCCGCCCAGCCGTTCGAGGACGTGATCGGGGCTTGTCTTTGGGCCGGACCGGATGCCGTTGCGAGCCACGACACGGCGCTCGCCGTCTACGGGCTCGGCGAGGTGGCGCCATCGGTCGTTCACGTCACCGTTCCGCGCCGGCTCCGCAAGCGACGAGACAACGTGATCGTGCATACGTGTCTACTGGCTTCCAGGGACGTGACGGTTCGCGATGGCGTTCCGGTGACGGCTCCGGCTCGAACCCTGCGTGACTGTGCGACAGACCACCCGACTGAAGTCGTCGAGAAACTCATCGCGGAGGCCCTGGCCCGCGGGCTCCTGTCTCGACGCGTCGCGGACACGATCCAGACCGAAGTCGGCGACGCATGATCGGCCCATACAAGACCGCGACAGCGTTTCGCGTGGCGCTCGAGGAACGACTCCGTCAGCGAGCACTCGAGTCGGGCACGCCGCTCGACCGGCTCCGAAAGGAAGTCGCGTTCCAGCGGCTGTTCGCGCGAATGACGGCGAGCGACGTCGCCGACGGCTGGGTCCTCAAGGGCGCGCAGGTGCTCCTCATTCGTCTCGACGAACGCGCCCGAGCGACGAAGGATGCCGACACGACGTGGCGCTACGAAGCGTCCGAGCTGCAAGCGGCCCTCGACGAAGCGATGGAACTCGACCTGGGCGACGGCTTCTCCTTCGAGATCGGCTCCCGCTCTCGCCTGGAGGCCGAAACCGAAGATGGTGGTTGGCGCTACTCCGTGCGCTCGCGTCTTGACGGCCGCCTGTTCGAGCAGTTCGTGCTCGACGTGAACGTGTCCCCCGACGACCTCCGCCCGGTCGATCAGCTGACGTTTCGACGGGTGCTGGACTTCGCCGGAATGGAACCCCCAACGATCGCCGCAGTCCCGGTTGCGTTCCACCTCGCGGAGAAACTGCATGCGTACGTACGAATCTACTCCGGGTCGCGGCCGTCGACTCGAGTGAAGGACCTCTACGACATACTCGTCATGGCCAGGGCGCTCCCAATACCGACGAGCGACGTCCTGTACGACGCCGTCTCGACCACGTTCACGCACCGGCATACTCTTCTTCCGACGGTGCTCCCTGACCCGCCGCCGATGTGGGCCGGTCCATGGGCTGCGTATGTTCGAGACTACGGAATCGAGTGGACCACGCTCGATGACGCCGTCGCTGCGCTCCGACCGTTCTGGTCTCCCATCACAGCTCCGTCAGACGAGCAGTGCACTTGGGACCCGGAGCGATGGAATTGGTCACCGAGTCGACGTCGGTAGGCGCCACCAACCCAACCTGCATGGAATCTGTAGTTCCAGAAGCGCGCCGACCGCCAAACTTCAGATTGCTCCCAGACGATCGCGCCTCAAGGTCGTTCGTCCTCGCTTCGCTGTGGGCGCTCCACCTTGACCCACGATCGCCTGCTCGCTGTGTCGCGACCAAGGGCCCTTCGGCCCGAGCTCTCGCCCATCCATAGGTTGCCGCCGATCCGCATGAGAAGTGAGACACA
>JANPDB010000715.1:0-4641 GCA_031431255.1 Acidimicrobiia bacterium
AGGTGGCGTCAACGGTGGAACCCCGGGTGATGACGCCGGAACACGACTGGTCCGCCGTCTGCGGGTGGGACCCGAGTTCGTACGCCTCGACGAACGGCGACGCAACGCAACGGTCACCTCCGTGACCATCGCATCAGACACCACCGAGGCGCTCTCCTCGCGTGCCATCGCGCAGACGCTGGGGTTGTACGAGCCACATCCGCCCGACATCTTCCGTACGCCGGCCATCACCCGCGCCGAGGCATCGGGTTACGAGGAGTGCGGCTTCGAGATCGTCTCGGTGCTTCGTCTCCTCACCCATGATCTCGAGCGCCTGCGCGAACTTCCCCGAACGGCCATCCCGACGGGTCGCCCCCGGAGGTCTCGGATCGGCGCATGCGTCGACGTCGATCGTCTGGCCTTCGGCGTCGATCACTGCTTCGACCGTCTCGATCTTCTCGCCGCACTCGATGCGACGACGCGATCGCGGCTGCGCATCGTCTCCGCACCCGGCGACACGGTAACTCACCGGCAACTCGACGGGTTCGCGATCACCGGTCGCGCCGGACCGCGGGGCTATCTCCAACGCGTCGCGGTCGACCCGGCCCACGCGGGCCGGGGACTCGGAACGGCCCTTGTCGTCGATGCGCTCCGTTGGTGTCGCGCCCGCGGCGTGACGAAGGTCGTCGTCAACACCGGTACCGACAACGAACGAGCGCTGGCCCTCTACCGTCGCCTCGGGTTCGTCGACACGCCGCTCGATCTCCTGCTGATGGAGCGCCGTGGGTAGGCCGTGGCGAAGGGCCCTCAGCGGACTCCTGACATGCATCGCGCTCGGCGCGTCGGGGTCCGCGTCCGCGTCGACGACCTCCATCCGGCCCGAGAGCGGGTCCACCGAGGCCGTTTTCGAGCTGGCGCTCGCCGCCCCGTCGCCGCAGGGCGGGCTCCTCGGCACGACCGGGACACCCACACGAACCGCGGCTGACGGTGCGGGAGGCGATCCTCCTCGCACGGCGCCGATGATCCGGCTGATCGCCCAAGGCCCGGTCGTGACGGAGGACGGCACGCTCCGTCTCGACTTCGCGGTGGAGTCTGCCGACACCAGACCTCTCCCAGCGGGGCTCGGCGTCGCCATCACCGTTCACCGACGCGCTCGCACACGAGCCCAGTTCCGATCCACGCTGTCCGGAGAGAACCTGGGCGCGGTGCTCGGGCTGGTCACGCCGACTCCGGTCAGCAGCGATGGACGGACCGAGCAATTCGTCCCGGTGGAACTACGGATCGGAACTCCTTCACCGACCTGCCCCACGTGCATCCGGCTCGACAACGACGGGGTCTACCCGGTCAACGTCGAACTTCGAAATCTTCGAACGGACGATGTCGTCGATCGCCTCACCACGCACGTGATCCGCACGACGAACGTGACGACCGAGCGACGCCGCCTCAAGGTCGCGTTGGTCGTCCCCCTTCACCTCGCACCGGTCGACGATCTGTCCGACCCGGTCGTCGCGACGCGGTCGTTCGTCGAGCGGATCGAAGCCATGGCCGGACGGCCCCTCGTTCCCCTGAGCGTCGCCCCGACGCCGGAAACCATCGAGGCGCTTGGCCAACGGCCCGACGACCTCCTCCTGACGCAACTCCGCTTCGCTCTCGCCGGCCGCGAAGTCCTGGCATCGCCCTACGTGCGCTGGTCCACCTCGTTGTTCGACCGCGCCCAGCTCAACGACGAACTCGCGACGCAGACCAGGCTCGGGAACGAAGTGCTTCGCCAGGTGCTCGGGATCGAGCCGACGCCTGGTGTCCTCATCGCGGGCGACCGGATCCCGTCAGCGGACGGCGTGAGCCGCGCCGGCATCAACATCGTGATCGCCGAGGCCGAAGCCGTGCGGGCCTCCTCCGGCCAGATCTCGGCTGCGGGGGGACCCGTCCTGCTCAACCTCGGGGGTGAGACCCCGACACCGGCCAAGGTCACGCTCGTCCTCGACCGCGACATCGAGGGCGAACTGACCCGCTTGCGTGATCCGGTACGACGGGGCGGCGAAGACGTCCTTCGCGCCCAGCACATCCTGGCCGACCTGACCATGCTCGCCGCCAGCCGGACGGCCCAGGGGCTGGCGATCCAGATCCCCGAGGACACCCCCCAAGCCACGCTCGACGCACTTCTCGCCGGTCTCGGCACCACGAACCCGATCATCGAGCCGGTCACGGTCAGCGACCTGGCCGGGCTGCCCCTGCAGACCCGCGGCGAGGTGCCCCAGGTCGTCTCGCGAGTCGGATCGTTTCCCGAACCCGGAAGCGATCTCCCCGCCGGGGACGTGCTCGCGATCACCGGTGCGCGCAGCCGGCTGACGGGGTACCTCTCGCTCTTTCCGGGACCGGCGCCGGACCAGAGCGGACTCAGCCGAAAGATCTCCCGACTGGTCGCCAGCGACTTGACCGCGACCGACCGTAGACGCCGGATCAACGAAACCAACCGCGCCGTCGCCGGACTGCTGGGTCAGGTGCGGTTGTCGACACCCGACCAGCTCACCGTGACGGCACGCAACGCCATCGTGCCGATCGGTGTGATCAACGACACCGGGCTCCCGATCCGCGTCTTCGTCACCGTTCGCAGTTCATCAGTGCGCTTACGGGATTCCGGCGTTGTCGTCGATGCCATCGGCACCACCGAGATACGACAGCAGATCGACGTTCCGGCGCGCGTCGGTGAATCCGAAGTCGCCATCGAAACCCGCGGACCGGGATCGTTCTCGATGGTCGCCCGACTGACCACGCCGGACGGCCTCACGCTCGCGTCGGGACGGTACCGCCTACGCTCCACGGCCGTGAGCGGACTGGGTACGGTGCTCACACTCGGCTCCCTCGTCGTGCTTCTCGTCTGGTGGTTCCGCTGGGGACGTTCTGCGCGTAGGCGATCACGTCATCGGCATCCCGCAGGCCGGTCGGTCGGCGAACGACGCGCACGTACGGATCGACGGTCCGGCGATCGCCCGGCCGACCTCGACGCGTCCGACGAAGCGCCGAAACCGTCTGTGCACGCATGAGCATCGGACGTTCGACGGCACTGATGGCCGGGGGCACCCTCGTGTCGCGCATCACGGGTCTCGCCCGGACCATCGTGTTCTTCTGGTTCGGTACGACAGCTTTGGCGGAGACGTACACGAAGGCCAACAACACCCCGAACATGATCTTCGAACTGGTCGTGGGAGGCGTTCTCTCCGCCACGCTCGTCCCTTTGTTCGTCGACCTTGCGCGTGGCGACGACGATCCCCGTCGGCGCGCCGAAACCAATACCGGCGTGAACGCGATCGTGACACTGGTGTCGGTCCTGCTGCTCGGTGCCGTTATGGTCGTCTTCCTCGCCGCCCCCGCGCTCATGTGGATCGTGTTCCGGCGTCCGGACGAGACCGTGCAGCGGCAGCTCGGAACCGACCTTCTCCGCCTCTTCGCCCCTCAGGTGGCGGTCTACGGCTTCGTCACGGTTGCGACGTCGATGCTGAACGCGCGTCGGCGGTTCCTCGCGCCGATGCTTGCGCCCGTCCTGAACAATCTCGTCGTCATCATCGTGTTGATCTGGGCGCGTCGACTCGTCGTCAACCTCGTTCCGGACGAGAACGTCCGCAACACCGATTCGCTGGCCACGCTCCGCGCCGTGGCCACCGACTTCCCGAGCCGTCTGCTGTTCGGACTCGGCACCACCGCCGGAGTTCTCGCCCTCGGCGTCGCTCTGCTGGTGCCATGGATGCGCAGCGGTGCTCGGGTGCAGTGGCATTGGGACCCCCGCCATCCAGCGGTCCGAAGGATGCTTCGGCTCTCCGGCTGGACCCTGGGCTACGTCGCCGCCAACCTCGTCGCGTTGCAGTTCGTCGCCGGTGCCCTACCGGGACGCGGGGACTTCACCGCCTACACGATCGCCTACACCACCTTCTTCCTGCTCCCGCACGGCATCTTCTCCGTCTCGATCATGACCGCGCTCCAACCCGAGCTCTCGCTCGCCTACCTCGAACGCAAACGTGGCATCTTCAGACGCCATCTCACGGGCGGGATCCGTTCGATTCTGGCCATCACGGTGCCAGCCACCGCCGGTTACCTCGCCCTTGCCCCATCGATCATGCGCATCTTCGTGGTTGGTGACCTCACGGCGTCGGGGTCCCGGTTGGTAGCCGACGTGCTGCGATGCCTGGTCATCGGGCTTCCGGCGTTCAGCGTGTACCTCCTACTGATGAATGCCTGCAAAGCCATGCTCGACACGAGATCCACGTTCATCATCAACTGCGTCGAGAACGCGATCAACATCGTGCTCGCCGGTCTGTTCGTTCGGCTCGGCTTCGGCGCGCAGGGCCTCGCCGCGGCGTTCGCGTGTGCCTACATCCTCGCGGTGCTCCTCGCCGGGCGCCACGTTGCGCGACGAACCGGCGGTCTGGAAGTGTCGTCTCTCGTCCCCGCAACCGTGAAGATCATCGGAGCCAGCGCCGTGATGGGTGTCGCGGTCTGGGCCAGCGCCCGAGCAACCAACGCGTTGCTCGACGGGCGCATGCCGCTGGTCGAGGTCGGGGTCAGCGCCGCGCTCGGTGTTAGCGTCTACGCCGTTCTCGGACGTGTTCTCGGGGTGAAGGAGATCGTGTCCGTGCTCAGCAGCGTCCGTCGACGTCTTCCGATGCC
>JANPDB010000716.1:0-1791 GCA_031431255.1 Acidimicrobiia bacterium
CGCGGTTGAACGGCAGCTCGTCGCGATTGCTGGCGACGATGTATTGCCGGAGCTCGGGCCCGACCATGATGAGGAGGTAGCGAAGGTGCCCCACGATCGGGAAGTTCGTGAGGATGTTGTCCTTCGAAAAGAAGCGGTCGTGAATCGCGATGGCCTGTCGTCGGTGCTGTTCTCGTGATCGTCGAGACGGTGTCAGGCACCATTGGAACGGTGTCAGTTGCCCACCGGCTTCGCCGACCCGCAGGGGATGAAACGGGTGTAAGCTGTCTCGGCCGGTATCGAGGTCGGTCGTTGTCTTGGTGTGAGCGAGCGCGCGTGTCAGTTGGATCCGGGGACCGTTGAGCACCCCAGTGTGTGCCAGGGATTTGCTCCCGGAGCACGTTTTCTAGACTTCTGTTGTCAGGTCCCCACGCCGGCGGCTATGCAAGGAGGTTGCGATGCAAGTGCTACATGAGCGTTGCGCTGGCCTCGACGTGCACAAGAAGACGGTGGTCGCTTGCGTGCGCGTGGTGGAGGCTGGCCGGGCCAAGAGCGAGGTGCGCACGTTCGACACCACGACCTCGGCCCTAATGGCCTTGGCCGAATGGCTGGCCGAGTGCGGCTGCACGCATGCGGCCATGGAAGCGACCGGCGTCTACTGGAAGCCGATCTGGCACGTCCTCTCCGACGGCGATCTGGAGCTGCTGCTGGCCAATGCCGCGCACGTCAAAAACGTGCCTGGCCGCAAGACGGATGTCGCCGATGCGACCTGGCTGGCGGAGCTGCTGGCGCACGGCCTGATCCGCGGCAGCTTCGTTCCGCCGCCCGAGGTGGCGGAGTTGCGTGCGCTGATGCGCACCCGCAAGCAACTGACGCGGGAGAAATCGTCGCATGTGGAACGTTTTCACAAGACGCTGGTGGTCGCCAACGTAAAGCTCGACAGCGTCATTTCCAACGTGGTGGGCAAGAGCGGGCGCGCCATGCTCGAGGCGATGATCGCGGGCGAGACCGAGCCCCAGCGTCTGGCGGCCCTGGCGCAGCCCGGCATCCGGGCGTCGGCCGCGACGCTCGGCGAGGCGTTGCGCGGGCGTGTGCAGCGCCGGCATCGCTTTCTCCTGCGCTTGCATCTCGACCAGATCGATCAGATCGATCGCGCCATCGCCAGCATCGACGGCGAGGTCGAGGCGAACTTGGCGCCATTTCGCACCGCCGTCGAGCAACTCTGCTCCATCGACGGCGTGAGCCGGATCGGGGCCGAGGTCATCATCTCCGAAATCGGCACCGACATGAGCCGCTTCCCGACGGCTGGGCACCTGCTGTCCTGGGCGGGGATGGTGCCGCGCAACGACCAGAGCGCGGGCAAGCGCCGCTCGACCAGGCTGCGGTATGGCGCGCCCTGGTTGAAGACGCTGCTGGTGCAATGCGCCTGGGCGGCGGTGCGCAAGAAGGAAAGTCCACTCAAGGATCGCTTCCAACACCTCAAGCATCGCGGCACCAAGAAGGCCATCTGCGCCACCGCGGCCGACATCCTCACGGCCGCCTACCACATGCTGAAAAACGGCACCTTCTACGAGCCCAGGCGCCCCGTCAGCGCCGACCGAACCAGCAAGGAGGTTCAAGCCAAGGCACTCATCAAGCGCCTCGCCCGCCTCGGCTACGCCACCAAACTCGAACTCGTCCCGGTACCCACCCCGTGACAGTTTCTTTCTAGGCACCCAGACGCCATCTCGTCGCGGGCAACATGGTTGTCGGGTGCCTGACACCGGACGAAATGATGGTCGGGCGCGACACCGGCGCGTCGGTGCCGGCGGT
>JANPDB010000717.1:0-2315 GCA_031431255.1 Acidimicrobiia bacterium
GTCACGTCGTAGAAGGAGTCGTTGGCATCCGAGGCGCCGAATCCGAGCCCGCCCACCCGCCCCGCCGCCGTAGTAGCCACCACCGCCGCCACCGCCTCCACCGACCGCGAAGCTGACGCCACCGGCTCCGAGCGTGCCCGACCCGCCGTCCTGCGACGGCGTCAGGCCGCTCCCATCCCCGCCAGCACCGCCGGCGACGGCCGAACCGGGCAGACCTCCGGTGGCCACGGCTGGCGGCGGAACCGTCGCCTGCGCAGGCTCGACGGTGCTGAACCCGTTGCCGCCCGCCGCGCCGGCGTCCCCGCCCGCCCCGCCGATGAAGGGGTGGAGCGCACCGCTCAGGAGCGATCCTGCGCCACCCCCGCCGCCGGCGACGAGCACGCGACTGTTGAGCGAGCCAGCCGCGTCGCGTGACACCAGCCGGACATCCGACGCCCCGCCGCCGCCAGCACTGGAGCCGGTCGCGATCGCGGCGCCGTTCCCGCCGCCGTTGAAGCCCCCGGCGGCCGAACCGCCGGCTGCGGATGCGTTCGCGCCTGCGCCCCCGACCTCGGCGTAAAGAACCTGCCCGGCCGTGACCGGATAGGCGCCGCGCGCCGCGGTGCCGCCACGCTCGCCTCCCGCGTGGCCGTCGAAGTCGTTTCCTCCGCGGGCTCCGATCGTGACCACGTTCACCGATGTGACGAACGCCGGGACGACGAACGTCTGCTCACCTCCCGTGTACGCGAACGTGCAGGTCGTGGTTCCCGCGCTGTCGACGCACGGCGCGGCGGCTGTGGCCGCGCCGGGTGCGCCGGCGACGGTGAGCCCCAAAACGGAGATCCCGCCGGCGAGAAGCGTAAAGAGCGGGCGTCGTTTCCCTAGGCGATGAGGCATCGTGTACGTCCTTTGTTGGTGAGCGAGTGGTGACACCTGTAACGGCGCGAGGAGCCGCCTCGCGACGCGAGGGACTCCTCGCGCCGAAGTGAGCGTCCACGACGTTTCAGGAGGCGAACATGACGAAGCCCACGCCACGACCCGAACGGAACCTCACGATCGGGGCCTTCCTACTGGCGGCCCTGATGGCCGCGGTCCTGGCTTGCTTCGCCTTCACGCCGACACCTGCGCACGCAGCCGTCGGCTACGTCGTGTCGGACGACGCATCCGGTGAGGTGTTTCAGGCCGCCATCGGCGCGTCCGTCGGCACGCCGGTCGCATCCGACTGACCCATCGATCACGGGACTGTGGCCGCGTCGGACACGTTGACTGTCAACGGTGCAGAGACCCTCCGGGTGAAGAGCAGCTTGACGAACGAGGGCACAGTGGACATCAACTCCACCGGCGTGGCCATCGGCTTGCGCAACGAGGGCGACTTCGACAACCACGGACGGCCGAACATCAGCCAACCAAGCGAGAACCTCGGCAAGATCGTCAACAACGGCTTCCTGTGGATCGCAGCGGACCTCCTCAACAGCGCATCGTCCTCAACCCGGGAACAGGGATCATCCACTGCGCCCAGGGAGGCCGCATCCTCGGCACCGGCACGATCGTCGGCAACCCGGTACCGGCCTCGTGCGCAGGCACACCGCCCAGCATCAGCGTCGACACGACCACTGCCGACGCCGCCCTCTACGCGGCCGACGACTGGACGAACCAGCCCGCAACGGTGCGCTTCACCTGCAGCGACGCGTTGCGCAGACCAAGGATCAGGAGGAACCGTCCCAACCGACGACTCGCACACCACCTCCCGGGACTCAACCGACCCATCTGCGCCCTGTCAATAGCGAAGACGGTTCTCAATGCTGACCTTCCCCCCCACGCCAGGAAGGTCGCGTCAGCCGGGCACCCGATAACCAACCCGAGTCGAGCACGAGCGATGATGTGACTTTGTTGCGGTGTATGCTGATTTGCATGCAGAGTACGAGCGTTCGGATCGATGTCGGCACCCACGAAGAACTCAAGCGACTCGCGGCCGAACTCGACACGACCGTCGGCAACACGGTTGCTCTCGCCGTCCGCGCGTTGCGGCAGGACCACATCGGCCACCAACTGCACAGCGAACTCCGTAACGACGAGACCGCATGGCTCGATGCAGAACTCGGGTGACGTCGTCCACCTCGACCTCGGACAACCCGAAGGTCACGAAACTGGCTACCTCCATCCCGCCGTCGTCGTAACCGCCCAACGAATTCTCGACGCCGCACCCACCGTGATCCAGGTCGTGCCGCTGACGAGCACACTCCGAGGCTTCCACACCGAAGTCATCGTCGAGCCGGACCCATCCAACGGGCTCGAGCAGTTGTCGGTTGCGCAGTGCCAACATGTCCGTGCTTTCT
>JANPDB010000718.1:0-5336 GCA_031431255.1 Acidimicrobiia bacterium
GGTGAAGTGGCCCGCAAGCCGCGGGTGCCGCTCGTCGCGATCTATCCGAAGGAAGGGACGCTCTTCAGCGACAACCCGCTCTTCACGCTCAACGCGCCGTGGGTCACGGCCGATCAGAAAGCGGGCGCCGCAACCTTCGCCGCTTTCGTACGTACACCTACGAATCAGAAACAGGTCCTCGAGTTCGGCTTCCGTCCAGGCAACGCCGCGGTTGCCGTCGCTGCGCCGATCGTTGCCGCCAACGGTGTCGACCCGAACGAACCGAAGGCGGCGCTCGACGTTCCCGCCCCGAAGGTCCTCGTCTCGCTGCTCGACAAGTGGGCCGAGCAACGCAAGGGCGCCCGCGTGCTCTTCGTCATCGACGTGTCCGGATCGATGGGCGAGGCGGCCGACGACTCGTCGAGCGACACCAAGCTCGACTTGGCGAAGCGCGCCACCGTGGCCGCCCTCGACGAGTTCAAGGCCGATGACGAGATCGGCCTCACGATCTTCTCGACCGACGTCGGCGGGCTCGGCATCGACACTGTCGAGGTGATCCCGATCGGCGCGGCCTCGGCGAACCGTGAGCAACTGGCCGAGGCCGTCCGCAACCTCACGCCGGTTCAGGGAACGCCGCTGTACTCCACGGCGACCGTGGCCCTGCAGAAGATGAAGGAGAACCTCGATCCGAAGCGCATCAACGCCGTGGTCCTGCTCACCGACGGGCGCAACGAGGACCTCGATCCGAATGACGACGCCGATCAGCTCGAAGCCCTTCTCACCGCCGGCCGGGCCGGGTCCGAAGGCCGCCTGCAGTCACCGGTCCGGCTGTTCCCGATCGCCTACGGCAAGGACGCCGACCTCGCCACGCTCAAGCGCATCGCCGAGGCCACCGACGCGGCGGCCTACGACGCCAGCGACCCGGCCTCGATCGAAAAGGTCCTCGTTGCCGTCGTCTCCAACTTCTGACCCGTACGCGTTGGGAGAGAGGTTGCCCCTCCACCCATTGGCGCGGCGCCGCTCGCTTCGCTCGACTGCTCGCAACACGAGTGGCCCGTCCACGTTAGGAGAGAGGTTGCCCCCATATATGGGGGCAGAACACCTCCCAACGTCGCATGGAGGTGTTCTGCAACATTTCTGCGGGTACCGTGACGGCAATGGGTGACGCCACCGGACGGGCCATCGCCACCATCGGCCCGCGTCGCCTCGCCGAGGCGCTGACGTCGCCGTCGTCGCTTCTCGCCGCGGGCGCCGTCGGTGGTCTCGCCATCGCCGCGTCGGGTCCGATCGGTCTCGTCGCCGGTGCCGTCGCGTGGCTCGGAATGACCGGCTGGCGGCTCCGACCGAGGAATGTGGCCTCGGCCCGACGCGAAGAGCGCGACCGCATCGATCCGTTCACCCTGAGCGAGCCATGGCGGCAATACGTCCAGGGCGCCCAGGAGAGCCAGCGGCGTTTCGATGCGACCGTGGGCGCCACCTCGGCCGGGCCGGTGCGCGATCAACTCGAATCCCTGCGGTCGACCGTGGCCGACGCCGTCCTCGAATGCTGGAAGACCTCCAAGCGGGGCGCCCAGCTGGCCAAGGCGTTCGATCAGCTCGACAACCGCGAGACGTACCGCGAGCTTGCCGACGCCAAGGCCCGGGCCGAAGGCAATCGAGATCCGCTGCGCGAGCAGACGCTGCAGGAGACGGTCACCGCGTTGCAGACGCAGGTGGACGCCGCCGAGCGGCTCCGCTCCGGGGCTGTCGGTGCACAGGACCGCCTGCGATCACTCGATGCTCAGCTCGACGAGATCGTGGCGCGCACCGTCGAGCTCGCCGCCACGGCCGACGACATCGGCGCCGTAGACGCCATCGGCGCCGACCTCGACCGGGTCCGCATGGGCATGGAGGCGGTGCGTCAGGGCCTCGAAGAGGTCGGCCGCATCGACCGCGGCACCAGCACCACCGCGTGAGGGAGCCCGGCAGTAACAACGGTCGTGGGCCAGCTGGCTCGCATGGGCCAGCAGGCTTTGAAAAAGTGCGGGTTTCCCGGCCCAAGCGAGTGAGCTGGCCCACGTCGGGGTGAACCCTGAGTGACGGCGCCGTGCCCGGGAAGCGGTCCGGGTTGTCCCTGAGCCCGGGGACGAGGCCAGGTCGCTACGATGCTTGCCATGCTCAAGCTCGTTCGCCGCTGGTGGTCCTACGTGACCGCCGCGCTCACCGGAAAATTCAACGAAAAGGCCGACCCGAAGGTTCAGCTCGAACAGGCGCTGATCGAGGCCCAGGAACAGCACCGTCGCCTGACCCAGCAGGCCGCCAACGTGATCGCCAACCAGAAGCAGGCCGACATGGGCCTCAACCGCAAGCTCGAAGAGCTTGCGAAGATCAACTCTTCGGCCCGCCAGGCCGTGGTCATGGCCGACGATGCCGCCAAGCGCGGCGATGCCGCCAAGGCGACGGACTACACCCGCACCGCCGAGGCGTTCGCCAACCGGCTCATCGCGCTGGAGTCCGAGGTCGAAGGACTCAAGACGCTGTCGTTGCAGGCCACGCAGGCCTCGGATCAGGCGAAGGCCGCCGTCGCCCAGTCGTCCACGCAGCTCCAGAAGAAGCTCTCCGACAAGCAGAAGCTCCTGTCCCAGCTCGACCAGGCCAAGATGCAGGAGCAGCTCAACACCACCATGGGCCAGCTCACGGCGACCGTCGGTGACGATGTCCCGTCGCTCGACGAAGTCCAGCGCAAGATCGAGGAGCGCTACGCCCGGGCCATGGGCACCGCTGAGCTGCAGGGTTCCACCGTCGAGGCCCGCATGCTCGAGGTGGAGCAGGCGTCGCTCAACACCGAAGCCCAGGCCCGCCTCAGCCAGATCAAAGCCCAACTCGGCCTGGGCGATGCGCCGGCCGCGGCGCCGGCCGTCGAAGCACCCCAGCCCGGCGCGTCGGCGTAGGCGTAGGCGCCCGACCCCTTCATGAGCGACCGCCTTGCGTCCCTCGTCATTATCTGCCGGGGCGTGCCCGGGATCGGCGGTGCGCCGATCACCGCCAAGCTCGACGATGCCCCGATCTTTCTCGGATGGGACCGGGCCGAGGAGTTCGTCGTGCCTGCAGGCGTGCACGGCCTCGACCTCTCCTACGAGCCGCTGCGATGGCCCTTCGGGGCGAACAAGATCTCGAACTCGATCACCCTCAACGCCGGGTTCCGCTACACGCTGACGTATACGCCACGAGTGATCCCGACGATCCGGCCGAAGATCACCATCGAGGTCGACCGCTACAGCGGCTGAGTCCACGACCTCCGGGCCCCAGCGTCTTCTACCGAGACGTCAGGAGCACCAGGTCGTCGGCGTGGACGATCACGACGGGGGCGTCGGCCGGACGGTCGACGTTGCGCGTGCCCCGCAGGGCGCGGACGGTGACGGCGTCGGCGCGGCAGAGCCCTCGGGCGAAGGGGTGACCGTCGGGTCCGGAGATCGACACGATGTCGCCCTCCTCGACGGGCCCGGTGATGTCGACCACACCGGCCGGGAGGAGCGACGCACCGCGTTCGGACAGCGCCCGCTTGGCGCCGGCGTCGACAACCACGTCGCCGCGCACGTCGCCGGCAAAGCCGATCCAGAGCTTGCGCGACGTGAGGTGACGGTCGAGCGGGGCGACCATGGTGCCGACACCGTCGACGCCGTCGACCGCGTCGACGAGCGCATTGGGACGCCGGGCGCCGGCGATCACGGCACGGATACCCGACACCGACGCGATCTTCGCGGCGCGGAGCTTGGACGACATGCCGCCGCTCCCCCGGGCCGAACCGCTCGCCCCGGCAATGGCCTCGAGCTCCTCGGTGACCTCGTCGACGTGTCCGATCAGCACCGCCGACGGATCGGTGCGCGGATCTGCGGTGAAGAGGCCAGGGGTGTCGGTGAGCAGCACCAACGCGTCGGCCCCGATCAGATGGGCGACGAGCGCGGCGATGCGGTCGTTGTCGCCGAAGCGGAGCTCGTCGTCGGCCACCGCGTCGTTCTCGTTGACCACGGGGACGACGCCGAGCGCCAGCAGGCGCGCCAGGGTGTCGCGGATGTGGAGGTACTGGCGCCGGTCGAAGAACTCGTTCGGGGTGACGAGGACTTGGCCGCTGATCAGGCCGACCTCGGCGAAGGAATCGTCCCATACCCGCATGAGGCGTGACTGGCCAACGGCCGACACCGCCTGCAGCGTCAAGATGTCGGTCGGGCGCTCGGCGAACCCGAGGGTTTCGATCCCGGCGGCGACCGCGGCCGAGGTGACGACGACGACACGGTCGCCCCGGTCGCGCAGTACGCGCACCTGGGCACACACCGAGGCGATGGCGTCACGGGCGATCACTCCACCGGCGTCGGTCAGCGACGAGGAACCGATCTTGGCAACGACGGTGGTCATGAGAGTCCGAGTGATCCGATGCGGGTGGTGAGAAGACCGGTTGGGCGCGAAGCGCAGCGGAGAAGCGCAGCGCCGGAAGAGTGAGAGTCCGAGTGATCCGATGCGGGTGGTGAGAAGACGGGTGATGCAGCCAACACAGCGAAGCGCGGAGGCGCCGCGTTCCGAGGGACGGAGCGCCGCCGATGCGCCGCCGAACGTCTTGCCGAAAGCCAGGGTGGCCCGCGCTATTCGATGTCGAAGGAGAACGAGCCGATCCGGACGAGGTCGCCGGTCTTGGCACCGGCGCGCTGCAGCGTCTTCACGACGCCAAGACGGTCGAGCTGCTTGCGGACGTGGGCGAGGGCCAGTGGGTTATGAAGATCCGACACGGCCACGGCCCGGTCGGCGGCGCGTCCGTGCACCGTCCACGACCCGTCGTCGTTTCGGCTGACCTCGACGCCCTCGGACTCGGGGCGATGCACGACGAACGTGTCCGACATCGGCTGGGCGGCGCGGGCTTCGGCGATGAGCGGGGCAAGGGCGATAAGCATCTGGCGGAGGTTCTGTCCGGTTGCCGCGCTCACGAGGATGTCGGGACATCCGGGAAGCAGGTGGGCGATCTCCTCCTCACCGTCGAGCGTGTCGAGCTTGGTGCCGATCACCAGACGGGGACGTTCGAGCAACTCGGGTGAATACTCGCCCAGCTCGCGCAGGAGGATCTCGAGCTGCTCGGCCGGGTTCGGTCCGGCGCTGTCGACGGCACTGAGATCGAGCAGCACGAGCAGGGCGCGTGCCCGCTCCACGTGGCGCAGGAACTGGTGCCCGAGGCCACGCCCTTCGGCCGCCCCCTCGATGAGTCCGGGGATGTCGGCCATCACGAACTCGAAGTCGCCACGCGGATCGAGCGGGGTGCCGAAGCGTTCGATGCGCACGACACCGAGGTGCGGTTCGAGGGTGGTGAACGGGTAGGCGGCGATCTTCGGCTT
>JANPDB010000719.1:0-15831 GCA_031431255.1 Acidimicrobiia bacterium
GCCGCTGCTTCCCACCTACGACAAGAACGACCTCATGGCCTCGGTCGAGCGCCACCCGCCGTTCGGTGACTATGGCACGCTCGTCGACACACCTTCTGCGCGCATACCACCCGTCATTCTGCACACGACGAGCGGAACGACAGGACGACCCCAACCCCTCATCTTCGGGCCGTGGTCGCGCGAGGTGCAGAACATGTTGGTCGGGCGCATGTATCGCGCGCAGGGCGTCGACCACACCGACATCGTCCACTCCGTCTACGGGCACGGACTCATCAACGGCGGACACTACCTCCGAGAAGCCGTCACGAAGTTCACCACCGCGCTCTTCCTGTCCGCCGGGACGGGGAACGAAACCCGATCCGAGCGCCAGGTCGAGGTGATGCAGGAGTTCGGTGTGACCACGCTCATCGGCTTCTCCGATTACCTCCGCAAACTCGCTCAGGTCGCCTCGGACAAGGGAATCGTCACCGGACGCGACCTCCACATCAGACGCATCATCGCCCACTTCGGAGCGGAGGACCGCGGACCCATCGCCGAAGCGTGGGGGTCCACACCCGACGCGCCGGTGGAGACTTACGACTGGTACGGCGTCGGCGACACGGGCTGCATTGCCGGCGAGATCCCCGGTTCCGACGGAATGATGATCTGGGAGGACGCCCACCTTGCCGAGATCCTCGACCTCGAGTCGGGCTCTCCCGTTCCGTCCGGTGATCGCGGAGACCTCGTCGTGACCTGCTTGTTCAAGGACGACTGTTACCCCATCATCCGGTTCAACACCCACGACGTGTTTGCGTTCCGTCCCGGAGGTGCATCGAACGGCCTCCCGTTCCGCCGCCTCTCCGGCTTTCTCGGACGCAGTGACAACATGGTCAAACTCAAGGGCATCAATGTGTTCCCGCACGCGTTCGGAGGGATCCTCGGCGGTCTAGGGGATCCAGACCTCACCGGCGAGTTTGTATGTGTGCTCACTAATAATCAGACAAGCGGCGAGAACCTCGATGTTCAGGTGGAACACCGCAAGGCAGCCTCGGCCGACGCGTCGACCTACGAAGCGGTGTTCGCGCAACGGCTGGGCGTTCGGGTCAGCGTGACGCTGGTCGAGCCCGGCGCGACTTCCCTCCTCACCGAGGTCGAACGCCGCCAGAAGCCCATCCGGCTCATCGACCGGCGAAACTGAACCGTGTCTGCCACCCCACCACCATCTCTCCCACATCCGGACAGGGTTCGCTCCGCCCTCGACGTTCGTGGCCGCGAGCTCGGTGCGGTCGTCGAACTCGTCCCCGCGTCAGCACATCGCTCTGGCGAACTCGACGGTGTCGCGGTCGCGGTCAAGGCCAACATCGCCGTTCAGGGCGCCGCATGGTCGGCGGGCATCGGTGCTCGTTCACGGCTCGTCTCTAGCGAAGATGCACCGGTAGTCGGCGCGCTTCGTGATGCCGGCGCCGACATCGTTGCGATGCTCAACATGGCTGAGGCCGCGCTCGGCGCAACCACGAACAACGCGTTCTTCGGGATCGGAAGGAACCCGCACGACCTCACGCGCACCTGTGGCGGATCGAGCGGCGGTTCCGGCGCCGTGGTCGGTGCCGGCCTCGTCACGCTGGCCCTCGGCACCGACACCATGGGCTCCGTACGGGTACCGGCGGCGTATTGCGGGTGTGTCGGCTTCAAACCCTCCAACGGGTTGATTCCCAACGCCGGCGTCGTGCCCCTGTCGGCGTTGCTCGACTGTGTCGGACCGCTTGCCGCGGACGTCACCACCGCCATCGCTGCCCTCCGGGCCATGGCCGCTCCGGCCTCGGCCGGGCCCTGGTCGGTTCCGCCCTCGCACCCCTTCCAGTGGGACCGACCCGCCCAACTACCCCACCGTCTCATCGTCCCGACCGAGGTGCTGACCCACGACCTGGAGCCCGAGGTCGAAGAAGCCTTCGAGCTCGCCATCGACGCCCTGCGCCGCAGCGGCGTGGAGATCGTCGAACGTCCGCTTGGCATCGATCTCGCACGGCTCCGACGCCGCGGGCTCGTCCTGTGCGAAGCAGAAGGCGCTGTGGTGCACGGCGAACTGCTCGCCGCCGACCCCGAAGGATTCTCTGCGCACGTACGATCCATGTTCGCCTTCGGTGCCTCGAAGTCGGCGACGGATCTCGCGTCGATTCTCCAAGAACTGCTCCACCTGGGCGCCACGATCGGCGATCTGCTGGCCGACGCCGACGGATTCCTCACTCCGACGACCCCACAGGTCGCGTTCGCCGTCGAGGCCCCGGTTCCAGCTGACCAGGCCGACTTCACCGCATTCGCCAATGTGGCCGGCCTGCCCGCGGTTTCGCTCCCGGCGCCACGCCGGGAGGGCCAGATGCCCATCGGCATCCAACTCGTCGGGCGACGCCTCGCCGACGATCAACTCGCCGCGAACGCACTCGCTGTTGAATCCATGCTGGCGATGATGCCGTGAAGCGCTGCTGACCTACGCATGCACGTCGTCCTCGTGAACCCGGAGATCGCCGGCAACACCGGCAACATCATCCGGCTGTGCGCAAACACCGGAACCTCGCTCCACCTCGTCGAGCCGATCGGATTCTCCCTCGAGGACAAGCTGCTTCAGCGGGCCGGGCTCGACTACCACGACCTTGCCGAGGTTCAGCGACATGGAACCTGGTCGGCTTGCCGGTCCGCCCTCTCCGGGCGGACATGGTGGGCCCTCACCAGTCGCGCAACGCAGAGCTATGCGCACCTACCAATAGGAATCGACGACGTCCTCGTCTACGGGTGCGAGAGCACTGGGCTGCCCGACGACGTTCTCGGAGAGTTCTCGCTGGAGCACCTCGTGCGCATACCGATGCGGCCAAACAACCGGAGCCTTAACCTGGCGAACTCCGTCGCGCTCGTCGTCTACGACGTCTGGCGGCGCGCCGACTTCGACGGTGCGGTGTGAGCGGACGAACGGTCCCGACCGGCGACGATCAGACGTCGATCAGACGTCGAGGAAGCGGCTGACGGCGAGCGCGGAGCCGATCGCTCCGACGGCCGTGCCGATCACCACGAGGATGATGCCGGTCGTCACGACTTCGCTACTCGTGACCGAGAACTGCTTCAGCAGCCCCACACTGGAGTTGCGAATCGCTGATTGCGCGGCCGAGGTACCGGCCGCGAGGATCCCGAACGAAACCAACGCGCCAATCGCGCCCTGCAGCATCCCCTCGACCATGAACGGCAATCGGATGAATCCGTTCGTCGCTCCAACGAGTTTCATCACGGCCACCTCCCGACGCCTCGAAAAGATCGCCATGCGGATGGTGTTGAGGATGAGCACGATCGCCGACACCAGCAGCGCTCCTGCGACGATGAGGATCACGTTCTGGATCCAGCCGGTGACCGTGAGGATCGTCTTGATCGAGCGTGCGAACGAGACCTCGTAGACCCCGGCCCGCTTCTTGAACCGTTTGCCGATCGCCTCGATGTCGGCGGCGTCGCGGGGCTTGACCCGCCACTGCTCCGGTGCGTACTTCGCATCCGGGTACGAGTCGAGGATCTCGGGGGAGTTGCGATAGAGGCGCTGGATGTCGGCAAACGCCTCGTCCTTCGACACGAACCGGTACCGGGACAGCTCGGGCATCGCCTTGAGCTCTCGGCCGATCGCATCGACCTGCGCCTTCGTCGCCTCCGGCTGCATGAAGACGGTGATCTCGAAGCCCCCGCGAAACTGGACCGTGGCGTTGTCGACCGACGAGCGGAACAGCAGAGCAGCCCCGGCTAGGGCCAGGGACAGAGTCACCGTCAGCAACGACGCCACCGTCATCAAGACGTTGCGTCGAAGGTTCGTGAGGCTCTCACGAAGGATGTAGCCGATCCGCATCCGCCGACTACTCCAGCGTCCCGTAGACGCCACGGGCCTGGTCACGGACCAGGGAGCCACGATCCAACTCGACCACGCGGCGGCGCATCGAGTCGACGATGCCTTGATCGTGGGTGGCCATGAGCACCGTGGTGCCGGTGCGATTGATCCGGTCAAGCAGCCGCATGATGCCGACACTCGTGTTCGGATCGAGGTTGCCCGTGGGCTCATCGGCAAGGAGGATCAGTGGGCGATTCACGAAGGCCCGGGCGATCGACACCCGTTGCTGTTCGCCACCGGAGAGCTCGCTCGGAAAGCTGTCGGCCTTCTTGGTCAACCCGACCAGTTCGAGGATCTGCGGGACCTGCTGGTGGATCACGCTACGGGGACGCCCGATGACCTCGAGAGCGAAGGCCACGTTTTCGGTGACGGTCTTGTTCGGGAGAAGCTTGAAGTCCTGGAAAATGCATCCGATGTTGCGGCGAAGGTAGGGCACCTTCGCTCCGGAGAGCTCGCCGATGTTCTTACCGGCCACCCAGATCGAGCCTTCCGTGGGTGTCTCCTCCTTGAGGAGCAGTCGCATGAAGGTGGACTTTCCGGAGCCTGAGGAACCGACCAGGAACACGAACTCGCCCTTGCTGATCTCACACGAGATGTTGCGAAGGGCGACGGTCTTGTTCCGGTACACCTTGGTGACGTTTTCGATCCGGATCATGAGAGAAGAGGGGCGGGAGGGGAAGCTGACCCGACCGGGTCAAACGCTACCAGCGCCCTCCACGTCCCGTGGGGCACTCGGTGACGGACCTGGCGTTTGCGGCAGAACACCTCCCAGCGCAATTGGGAGGTGTTCTGCCCCCATATATGGGGGCAACCTCTCTCCCAGTGACGGGTCACTGGTGTCGCGAGCAGTCGAGCGAAGCGAGCGGCGCAGCGCCGGGCAGGAGCAGGGGCAACCTCTCTCCCAACGCGCTACTCGGGGGTTTCCGTGCGGCGCCAGCGGAGCCAGGACTCCATGAAGGGGTCGAGATCGCCGTCGAGGACACCGGCGACGTTGCCGGTCTCGTACTCCGTGCGGAGGTCCTTGACCATCTGATACGGCGCCATCACGTAGGAACGGATCTGGTTCCCCCACGCCGCGTCTTTCTGAGGGCCGGTGATCGAAGCCATCTTTGCGTCGGCCTCCTGACGGGCGCGCTCCAAGAGCTTCACCGCCAACATGTCCATCGCCCGCGCCCGGTTCTGGATCTGGCTCCGCTCGATCTGACAGCTCACGACGATCCCCGTCGGCAGATGCGTCATACGCACAGCGGAGTCAGTCGTGTTCACGTGCTGGCCGCCAGCACCCGACGAGCGGAAGACATCGACGCGCAGGTCCTTGTCGTCGATCACAATCTTTGACGTCGCGTCCTCGATGACCGGAGCAACGGAGACACCGGCGAACGACGTCTGACGCCTCGCCTGGCCGTCGAACGGAGAGATCCGTACCAGGCGGTGCACACCGCGCTCGGCGGAGAGCAGTCCGTAGGCATACCGTCCCTTCACCAACACGGTCGCCGAGTTGATCCCTGCCTCGTTGCCTTCGAGAACGGACTCGACTTCAGTGGACAGCCCTCGCACCTCCGCCCAGCGGAGGTACATCCGCAGCATCATCTCTGCCCAGTCCTGAGCGTCGACACCGCCGGCGCCCGAGTGCACCTCGAGCAGCGCGTCGCCCTCGTCGTACTCACCGGTGAACAGGCTGCGCAGTTCGAGCGTGTGGGCAATCCGGTCAGCGTTGGCGATCGCCTCGAGCAGCTCGGGTTCAACGGACTCGTCGCCTTCCGCCAACCCCAGCTCAAGCAGCGTCTCGGCGTCCTCCAAGTTGGTGCGCAGACCGTGCAACGAGTTGAGGTCGTCGTTGATTGCTGCCAGGTCGGCGCCGAGCGCCCGCGCCTTGGACGGATCGTTCGTCCAGATGTCGGCGTCGGACAGCTCCTGTTCGATGCGTTCTTTCTCGACCACGAGTTGCGGCCCGCGCAGGTAGCTTTCCGCCTCGGCGAGACGGGTTCGCAACGACGCAACCTCTTCACGACGCTCCGACAGAGCCATACGCACACGTACCTTTCACAACCGAAGACGACAACGGTCCACAGACCCCGAGAAACGGAGCTGCGCGTCTACTTCCCGTGGCAGTTCTTGAACTTCTTGCCGCTCCCGCAGAAGCACGGATCATTGCGGCCGATGCGATCCTGCTCGGACTTCACGATCGGCTTCTGCGGTTCCGGCTCCGCTTCGGGCACACGCTGAACGAAGCTTTCGCCGTCGTCATCCGCACCGTCGGGTGCAGCGGCGGTGGCCGCGAACATGGCGCCGACATCCATTCCGAACCCGCCGATGGAACCTTCATCGGCCGACGACAGTTGCAGGTCACGGATCTCCGGAGAGTGAGCATCGAGCGTCGACACGTCGGCATGCATCGCGTAGCGGACGAAATCGTCGTCGATCGCGTTTACCATGCTCGAAAACATGTCGAAGCCTTCACGTTGCCATTCGACGAGCGGATCCTTCTGCCCCATGGCGCGGAGGTTGATGCCCTCCTGCAGGTAGTCCATCTCCGAGAGATGCTCACGCCAACGCTGATCGACGATGCCGAGCAGAACGTTGCGTTCGACCTCGCGGACCGTTTCCGCGCCGAGTTCGGCTTCGCGTGCTTCGTACGTGTCGACGGCCTCCGCCACGAAGCTCTCCACCAGCATCGCCTTGCTGCGCGCCGCCCTCAGGTCCTCGACGGTGAATCGGGTCGGGTAGTAGCCCTGCACCGCGATCAACAACGAGTCGAAATCCCAGGCCTCGGCGAAGTCGCCTTCACAGTGCTCAGCGACGATGTCGGACATCGCCTCTTCGAGGTCCATCATCAGCTGATCGCGGAGATCGCCACCGGAGAGGATCTGTTCGCGCTTGGCATAGATGACCTTGCGCTGCTCGTTCATCACCTCGTCGTACTTGAGGACGTTCTTTCGGATCTCGCCGTTGCGCGCCTCGACGGTGTTCTGCGCCCGCTCGATGGCCTTCGTGACCATCTTCGCCTCGATCGGCACGTCGTCGGGCAGCGCCCTACCCATCACCCAGTTCATCGCCCCCGTGGCGAAAAGGCGCATGAGATCGTCCTCGAGCGACAGGTAAAAGCGGCTCTCCCCCGGATCGCCCTGACGACCGGCACGGCCACGGAGCTGGTTGTCGATGCGCCGACTCTCGTGGCGCTCCGTGGCGAGCACGTACAACCCGCCCAACGAGCGGACGACGTCGCCGTCGGCCCGGCAAGACTCCTCGTAGCGCGGACGCGCCTCGGCGAAGATCTCCTTCGCCTTGGCCAACGCATCCTTGGCCTCGGGCTGGGCCTCGAGCGCCTCGACGATCGCCTGGTCGTCCGTGTCGAGATCGAGCAGATCAGGGTTGATACCGGCCTGGGCGACTTCGCGTCGGGCGAGTCCTTCAGGATTGCCACCGAGAAGGATGTCGACACCACGTCCGGCCATGTTCGTGGCAACGGTGACGCCGCCTGAACGACCGGCCTGAGCGACGATCTCGGCCTCCGACGTGTGGAACTTCGCGTTCAGCACGGCATGGGGGATGCGCCGTTCGGCCAGGAGATGCGAGACCAACTCGCTCTTCTCCACCGAGACGGTACCGACGAGCACGGGCTGGCCCTTCTCGTGCCGCTCGGCGATGTCGTCGACCACCGCGGCGAATTTCGACTTCTCCGACTTGTAGATGAGGTCGGCCTCGTCGAGGCGCACCATCGGCCGATGTGTCGGGATCGGCACGACGGAGAGGTTGTACGTCGAGGCGAACTCCCCGGCCTCGGTCTCGGCGGTGCCGGTCATGCCGGCGAGCTTCTCGTAGAGGCGGAAGTAGTTCTGGAGAGTCGTCGTGGCCAGAGTCTGGTTCTCCTCCTTGATCTTCACCCGCTCCTTCGCCTCGACTGCCTGGTGGAGACCCTCGGACCAGCGGCGCCCTTCGAGGATGCGGCCAGTGAACTCGTCGACGATCTTCACCTCGCCGTCGGCAACGAGGTAATCGACGTCTCGCTTGAACAGTTCCTTGGCGCGCAGCGAGGCGCTCAGGTGGTGCACGAAGTTGGCGGACGGATCGTCGTAGATGTTCTCCACGCCGAGGGCGGCCTCGACCTTGTCGATCCCGGCCTCGGTCGGAGAGATCTGCTTCTTCTCCTCGTCGACGTCGTAGTCGACACCGCGGGTGAGCGATCGGACGATCGACGCAAACTGCACGTAGAGCTTGGCGGCGTCGGCGAGACGGCCGCTGATGATGTGAGGCGTGCGCGCTTCGTCGATGAGGATCGAGTCGACCTCGTCGACAATCGCGTAGTAGTGCTCGCGCTGCACCCGTTCGGCCATCGACATCGACATGTTGTCGCGGAGGAAGTCGAAACCGAGCTCGGAGTTCGTGCTGTAGGTGACGTCGGAGCCGTAAGCCAGGCGCTTGGCCGCCGAGTCGGACACCTCGGCGCTGACCAGGCCGACGCTGACGCCGAGGAAGCGGTGGATCTGTCCCATCCAGTCGGAGTCTCGCTTGGCCAGGTAGTCGTTCACCGTGACCACGTGCACGCCACGCCCGGTCAGGCCGTTGAGATAGACGGGAAGCGTCGAGACCAGGGTCTTGCCCTCGCCCGTCTTCATTTCCGCGATCCACCCGAAGTGGAGCGCCGCCCCGCCCATGAGCTGGACGTCATAGTGACGCTGCCCAATCACCCGATTGGCGCCCTCACGGACAACGGCGAAGGCCTCGATCAGCAGGTCGTCGAGCACTTCACCCCGCCCCAAGCGCTCGCGGAACTCGACCGTCTTCGCCTGGAGTCCCGAGTCGCTGAGCTCGCGCATCGCAGACTCGAGGGCGTTGATGTCCGGCACCAGAGCCTGTAGCGCTCGGACCTTCTTGCCCTCGCCGGCGCGCAGGACTTTGCGAAAAATCGACATAGTGCCAACATCCTACCGGTGGGGGTCGCGTCGCCGACCGCTCCACCCCAACGCGAGACGGCGTGTGGGCCAGCTCACGGTTTCGGGCCAGGCACGGGGGGAAGAACCGAAGCGAGCCGGCCCGAGCGAGTCAACTGACCCACGTGCTGATCGGCGCAGGCGACTGGTCAGCGCGAGATGATCGCGGGGACCGACCCCGCCGGCGTGGCGGCGCCGCCGATGAAGATCTGACCGGGCACCAGCGGTACGCCGTCCACCGATCCCTCGATGCTGAACGACGTTGTGCAGGGCGACACGATGTCGAACGAGTCACCGGCTGCGTTCACCCGAAGGTTGAACATGACCTGTTGACCCGACGCCTTGACGACATCACGCCGCTCGACGGTGCCGGAGCGCGTCGTGACCGGGGCGTTCGCAACGACGCGCCCCTCGAACTGACGGGGCGCCCCTGGATCAATTTCGAACGAGAGGCGCAGGACCCCCTTCTCGATCCATGCGTAGATACCGCTCGGACCGCGGCGGGTGACCGGACGGCCCGACACCCCGACCGGCCACGGGGTGGTCGGACAGGCAGCGGCGACCGCGGCCGGCTGCCCCGTTGACGCAGCCGTCGATGCGACGGCGTTCGTGGTCGGCGAGGCAGACCCGCGCTGAATCGTTCCCGGCATCGACACCGGATTGGTGGCCCCCGATCCGAAGAACAGCTGCTGTGGCGTCATGGCCTGACCGTCGATCTCGCCCTTGACCGAGATGACCGACGCACACGGTGATTCGACCGCCACGCCGTCGAGACCGCCGAAGTTCGAGAAACGGAGGCGCACCGATTGGGACCGGATCTCGACGATGTCGCTCTTGCCTTCGGTCCCGACCGGCTTGCCGGTGATCGGGGCATCGAACGTGACAACGGCCGAAAAGGTGGTGGGAGCGCCCCGGTCATTGGTCGCGCCGATGCGCCACACACCTCGCTCCTGCCAGATGTAGAGGCCGGTGGTCCCTCCTGCCACGAAGCTCGGCGCGCGGCCGGCGAAGGCCGCCCAACCCGACGAGGCGTCGCACTTCGCCGTCTTCTTCGCGGCAGCGCCAGCGGGAACGGCGCCCGGAACGACGAGCGCGATCAGCAGGACTGCCGCAGCGGCAATCAAGCGGAGCGGTCGGCGGCGGGAGCGAGATGGCGACGAGGAGTTCATGGGGTTCGCAGTGGACGGGGGCGGGGAAGGACAACCACCATGCCGATGCGGCCGTCATCGTCGCAAGACGACACCGACCAACGCAAGCAGGGGCCCGGAAAACCGGACCCCTGCATCATGGCCGCCAGGCATGGGCCAGACGTTGCTTCCATGTCATCAGAATGTGATGGACCGGGAAACCCAGCATCGGGATCGACGGACCGTGGGCAACCCCGTCGATCGTCGCCGAACGCGACCTACGCCGCGTCGATGAGTCCGAGGTGGCCGTCCTCCCGGCGGTACAGCACTGCCGCCAGGCCGGTTTCGGCGTTGGTGAACAAGAAGAAGTCGTGTTGCAGCAGGTCGAGCTTCAACGCCGCCTCGTCCGGGGTCAACGGCTCCATGACGAACTGCTTCTTGCGGACGATGAGCGCCACCGTGTCGTCGACCACGGCGGCCGGCGCGACCGGCGCGAGGTCGAGCAGCGCAGTTGACCCCTTCGGTACCTTGACGCCGTTCACCTTGGCAACGCCGTTGTGATGCGAATGGCTGTGATGACGGGTGACCACCCGTCCTTTGAGCTTCGTGAGCTGATGAGCCAGCTTGTCGATGACCAGGTCCAGTGCCGCAAAGGAATCCGACGACGTCGCCTTTGCCCGGACGTAGTGGCCGTGACCGAAGAGCACGACCTCACACCCCTCGTGGGCGGCGATGCGTTTGTTCTTCTCTTCGAAGAACGTGACGTCGGCGTGATCCATCCCCTCGAGGTACTTCGTCAGACGGGAGATCTTCTCGCTGGTGACCGACTTCAAACGGTCGGTGAGAACGAGGTTGCGACTCTTGAACGTGATCTGCACAGCGGTTCCTCCTGGGAGTTCGATTCAGGGTGATTCGTGTGGTGGCGTCTTCGCGGCCGCAGTTCGGGGAGACGGTCCGGACCCTCCGGACACGCCCGGGAACCGGTCGTTGGCCGACGCTACACCGCGCCTCCCCGAGGAGCGCCACTTTCCCGAATGGGGTTCAGTGCTGAAGCGGCGTTCAGCTCCCGGCGGGCGAAACACACCCCAATCACCGCCCCGACCCCTACGTCGCGTAGTGCCACGGCGGCGCGTGACATCGTGACGCCGGTCGTGACAACGTCGTCCACCAGCAACACGACCTCGGCACCACGGGGTGACCTCGCATCGAATCGCAGCGTGGCGCGCTCCTGCGCTGTCCGGCCGGCCTGTGGACCTCCCTGGCGTTCGAGCAGTTCGGCGACGGGCAGCCCGTGGCGGCGCGCATACGAGCGCGCCAGCCGCTCGGCCGGGTCGTATCCGCGGGCGCGACGGTGCACTCGAGAACCCGTAGCCCAGGTGACCACGCACGACTTCGTGGCTGCCTCGTACCCCGGCTCCGGCAAGGACCTCCCGATGGTGTCGAGCCAGCCGTGGGCCCGGGTCGCCTTCGCCGCCAGCACGAGGTGGGCGACGGCGCCGTCATAGGCGTAGCGACACCGCAACTCGTCGAGGCCATCGGGGACCGACGTGGTGACCGAACGGCGGAAGGACGCCCAGCACTGCTCGCAGACGGCTGAACAACGCGATGCGCAGGTTGGACAGCTCATAGGAAGCACACGTCGCCACATGCTGTGATCATGCCCGCCGGGGTACGACACTCAGCGGTGCGGCCCGCCCGGGGCGCCGCCGCTCAGCCTGCGAACGTCGGCGTGAGACCCAATCCGGCGAGACGTTCCTGCTCGGTCGCATCCACGTTTCGGGCCTCGTCGATCAGCAGCACCGGGATGCCCTCGACAACGCTGTACACCCGGGCGAGGCGCGGGTTGTAGAGGATCTCGACGCCGCCGTCGATCCCGTAGAGCAAGGGCCCCTTGTCTTGCGGACAGGCGAGGATGTCGAGGAGTTTCTGAGCGAGAGCCACGCCCCGATGCTACGGGTCGCGCACCTCAACGAAGAGCGCGACCCGAATCGTCCGGACTCAGTAGCGGTAGTGGTCCGACTTGAACGGACCCGAGGGATTCACGCCGAGATACTCCGCCTGCTCGTCGTTGAGCTTGGTCAGCCGCACTCCGAGGGCATCGAGGTGGTAGCGAGCCACCTTCTCATCGAGAGCCTTCGGGAGCACGTACACCCCGACCGGATAGTTCTCGGTGTGATTGAACAGCTCGACCTGGGCCAGTACCTGGTTCGAGAAGGAGCACGACATCACAAAACTCGGATGGCCGGTGGCACAACCGAGGTTCACGAGGCGACCCTCGGCGAGGATGATCACCGAGTGGCCGTCTTCGAAGGTCCACAGGTCGGTCTGGGGCTTGAGCTCCACGCGGGTGACGCCGGGATAGCGGGAAAGCCCGGCCATGTCGATCTCGTTGTCGAAGTGGCCGATGTTGCAGACGATCGCGTTGTGCTTCATCTGTGACATGTGGTCCGCGGTGATGATGTCGGCATTGCCTGTCGCCGTGACGAAGATGTCGGCGAAGGCCAGGGTGTCCTCGATCGGCACGACCTGGTAGCCCTCCATCACCGCCTGCAGTGCGTTGATCGGATCGATCTCGGTGATGATCACCCGAGCGCCCTGGCCACGGAGCGACTGGGCCGAGCCCTTTCCGACGTCGCCGTAGCCGCACACAACTGCGGTCTTCCCGCCGATCATCACATCGGTCGCCCGGTTGATCGCGTCGACGAGCGAGTGCCGACAGCCGTAGAGGTTGTCGAACTTCGACTTGGTGACGCAGTCGTTCACGTTGATCGCCGGAATCCTGAGCTCGCCGCGCTCATGCATCTGGTAGAGGCGATGCACACCAGTGGTGGTCTCTTCGGTGACGCCCTTGACGCCGGCGAGCATCTTCGTCCACTTCTGTGGATCCTCTTTCATTGTGCGCGACAGCAGGCGCAGGATGATCGAGAACTCCGCACTCGACGCCTCGCCGGCATCGGGCACTGCTCCCTCGGCCTCGTATTGGGCCCCCTTGTGCATGACGAGCGTGGCGTCGCCGCCGTCGTCGAGGATCATGTTGGGTCCGGTGTTGCCGTTCGCGTCCGCAGGCCACGACATCATCTGCTCGGTGCACCACCAGTACTCTTCGAGCGACTCGCCCTTCCACGCGAAGACCGGCACACCGGCTGGCGCTTCCGCATTGCCTTCGGGGCCTACTGCGATTGCCGCCGCCGCGTGGTCCTGCGTCGAGAAAATGTTGCAGCTCGCCCAGCGCACCTCGGCGCCGAGCTCGACCAGGGTCTCGATGAGGACCGCGGTCTGGACCGTCATGTGCAACGAACCGCTGATCCGGGCGCCCTTGAGCGGCTTGGATGGCCCGAGCTCACGACGGATGGCTCGGAGCCCGGGCATCTCGTGCTCGGCAAGATGGATCTCGCGTCGTCCGAACGGGGCGAGCTTGAGATCGGCGACCTTGTAGTCGCGGTCGGTCAGTGTGGGCATGAGAATCGGCTCCTTCGATGAGCGGGTGGGCGCCGCTCGGGGAGAGGGCACCGCAGACGGAAAGAGTCGGCCCCGAACACGGGATGACAGCGCAGGAACGCCCGACGAGAGGCCACCACTCTACCGGCACGACCGTCGAGTGGAGTGCCTCTGCGACGAAGGATGATTCGTCTGCCCTACAAGGGTCACACCTTGACCGATGCGAGCCCCATGATCAGCGAGAGCACATCGGCTACGTGGGTGCCCACCTCGCCGCTGGTGGGGGCCTCAAGATTGAGCCGCAGGAGAGGTTCGGTGTTTGACGCCCGGAGATTGAACCACCACGAACCCATGTCGACGGTCAAACCATCGAGATGGTCGATCGACGTCGCCCGTGCGGCGTAGGCGGTCTGGACGCGTTCGATCACGAGTTGCGGGTTGGCCACCTTGGTGTTGATCTCGCCCGAACCCGAGTACCGCTCGAAGGGCGCCCGAACCTGGCTGAGCGTCGCTCCCCCTTCGGCCGTCGAGAGCAGTTCGAGCACATGCAGCGCAGCGATGATCCCGGAGTCGGCGCGCCAGTTGTCGCGGAAGTAGTAGTGAGCCGAATGCTCCCCGCCGAAGATGGCGTCGGTCTCGGCCATGCGCGCCTTGATGAAGCTGTGCCCGACCCGGGTACGGATCGGAACGCCACCGTGCTCCAAGACGACCTCCGGCACCGCCTTCGAACAGATGCAGTTGTACAGGACGGTGGCGCCAGGGTTCTTGTCCAGGACCGACGCAGCGACCATCGCCGTGGTCGTCGAGCCCGAGATCGGCTGGCCCCGCTCGTCGACCAGGAACACCCGGTCGGCGTCGCCGTCAAAGGCCAGCCCGATGTCGGCATGCGACGAGAGCACGGCGGCCTGCAAGTCGCGCAGGTTCTCGAGCTGGATCGGATCCGCGGGGTGGTTCGGGAAGGTTCCGTCGAGCTCGGGGAAGAGGATCTCGAACGTGACCGGGAGACGCTTGAGGACTGCAGGCGCCACGAGGCCGCCCATACCGTTCGCGGTGTCGGCGACAATCTTCAGGCCGGTTCGGATCTTCGACACGTCGATGAACGACAGGGCGTGATCGACGAACGCATCGAGCATGTCTTCGCTCCGGGCGGCGCCCGGTGACGCCGAGGCACCAAAGGCCGTACGGCCCATGGCGAGATCGGCAGCCAGATCGCGGATCTCCCGGAGACCGGAATCGTCACCGATCGGCTTGGCCGCCGAGAGACACATCTTGATCCCGTTGTAGGCCGCCGGGTTGTGTGACGCGGTGAACATCACTCCCGGCAGACCGAGGCGTCCGCTGGCGAAGTACATGACGTCGGTGGATGCCAGCCCGATATCGACGACCGACACCCCTTCGCCGGTCGCCCCTTCGACGAAGGCCGCAACGAGCTCCACGCCGGACGGTCGCATGTCGCGCGCCACGACGACTTGCGACACTCCCTCGGCGGCCGCCGCGAAGCGGGCGAACGCTGCTCCTATGGCTCTGGCCAGCGGGGCGTCGAGCTGTTCACCGACCAGTCCGCGCACGTCATAGGCCTTGAAGATGGCGTGGAGGCGCTCCTCAGGTGAGCCCACCGGAAGCGGAACGCCACCAGGGACCACTCCGCTGTTTGATTCCACGCTCACTCGATCTCCGTTCGAAGCGACCCATCCGCCAGGACCGGGACGACGGAACGATAGCCGTGAACCCGATCACCACCGCCAGGAATCGAGATCGCGGGTCGCAGGAGGCGCCTGGTCGCAGACCGCAGGGTTTAGCCTGAGGAGATGATTGCCGAGGCTGACCCTCGCGCCCTGACCGACACCGAAACCGGCCTTGCTCCGGCCGGCGGCGTCGACACGGCCCCCCAGGAAACCGACCAGGACGGGGCCAGGACGCCTTCGGCGTCGACCGGCGAGAGCGGACGGCCGCGGCTCCCTCGACCGGCGATCGCCGTTCCGGGCGACACCCTCGGGCGACTGACGTTCGCCATCCTCGCCGTCGGAACACTGCTCATGGCGTGGAAGCTGCACATGTTCAAGCTGCCCTCGCAGATCTCCGCCGACCGGGCCCTGGCCCTCGGGAAGCCGGCGCCTCGGGGTTCGCTCCTCCGGAGCCTGTTCGACTGGGTGACACCCTGGCGCTGGGGCCGCGGCGACATGCTGAGGAACTCGCTCGCCACCGGTGGCGACATGGGCGCCCACGTGTGGTCGTCGGACTACTTCCGTCGAGCGCTGCTCCCCAAGGGCCGTCTCACCGGCTGGTCGAACGACTGGTTCGGCGGGTTCCCCGTTCTCAACTTCTACTTCCCGCTGCCGACCATCGTCATCGGCTTCCTCGGACTCATCATCCCCGCGAACATCGCCTTCAAGATCGTCACCGCACTCGGACTCCTGGCACTTCCGACGACGGCCTGGGCGTC
>JANPDB010000720.1:0-1688 GCA_031431255.1 Acidimicrobiia bacterium
CCGGTCAACACCGACCTGCTGAAGGACTACGCGGACGTGTTCGACGGCTTGAAGAACAAACCGTGGAACTCCGTCGGCGGCAAGTCGTACGGGGTGCCCCATGGTCGCGGCGCCAACCTGCTGATGTACAACACCGACGTCGCCACCCCGGCCCCCGACTCGTGGAGCGTCGTGTGGGATGCCGCCTCGCCGTTCAAGGGCAAGGTCACGGCGTACGACACGCCGATCTACATCGCCGACGCTGCGCTCTACCTGATGAAGACCCAGCCCGATCTCGGCATCACCAACCCGTACGCTCTCGACGAGAAGCAGCTCGCAGCGTCGATGGAACTCCTGAAGGTGCAGAAGGGGCTGATCGGCGAGTATTGGTCGGACTACACGAAGCAGATCGCCGGCTTCAAGGCCGGTTCCATGGTGGTCGGCACGGCGTGGCAGGTCACGGCCAACACGGCAATTGCCGACGGCCAGAAGGTCGCCGCGGTCAAGCCCAAGGAGGGGTCGACAGGTTGGTCCGACACCTGGATGATCGCCGCCAAGGCGAAGAACCCGAACTGCGCCTACCTGTGGATGGACTACATCATCAGCCCGAAGGGAAATGCTCTGGCCACGGAGTTCTACGGTGAGGCCCCGTCCAACAAGCTGGCGTGCAAGGAGACCAAGGACCCGAACCACTGCACGACGTTCCATGCCGATGACGAGAGCTACTTCGCCGACATCTGGTACTGGACCACCCCGACCAAGGAGTGCCTCGACGGACGTGGCCCGATCTGCGTCGACTATGCGGGTTGGACCAAGGCGTGGACGGAGCTCAAGGGCTGAAGCCCAACGAGTTTCCGTTCGTCCGTGCGTCGGTCTCCGCGCATCGCTGAAGCCGCGGTGAGCACCCCTGGTCGGGTGCTCACCGCGGCTTCGCCGCGTCAGCCGACCGGGCATGTCGGCTCGGTCGGGACGCGGCGATGAGCGCGGTCTCAAGGCGCGTCTCGCGGGGTTTCGCGAGACGTCGGTGGGCCCAGCTGACGGCGCTGCTCGGCGCCCCGCTGGCGTGGCTCGTCGTCGTGTATCTCGGTTCGCTGGTGGCGCTGCTCGTCACGAGCTTCTACAGCCTCGACTCGTTCACGTTCACGGTCGTCAAGAAGACCGGCTTACAGAACTTCCGCGAGCTGATCGACGTCGGTGTGTACCGACGCGTGGCGCTCCGCACCCTGTTCGTCGCTCTCGCCGTCACCGTCGTCGACCTCGTGGTCGCGTTCCCGATCGCGTTCTATCTCGCGAAGGTTGCGAAGGCGCGCACCCGGCGCATCCTCGCCGTTGCCATCACGATGCCGCTGTGGGCGAGCTACCTCGTCAAGGCGTACGCGTGGCGCACCTTCCTCGATCCCGAAGGCGGGCTCCTTCGCAAGGTGTTCGGGGCGTCGCCGGGGTTTGGGCTCCCCGCCATTGTCTTGGTACTCGCCTATCTGTGGCTGCCGTATGCGATCCTGCCGATCTACGCCGGACTCGACCGGTTGCCCGACTCGCTTCTCGAGGCATCGTCGGATCTTGGCGGGAAAGCCGGAGCGACGTTCCGTGCGATCGTCATCCCGCTCCTGCTTCCGGCGATCCTCGCGGCGAGCATCTTCACGTTCTCGCTGTCCCTCGGCGACTACATCACCGTCGGGATCGTCGGCGGCAAGACCCAGATGATCGGC
>JANPDB010000721.1:0-2720 GCA_031431255.1 Acidimicrobiia bacterium
CAAACTACTGGTCGAACGGGTCGGCGCCGGTGTCCAGCTCAAGCTGGGCAAGGCGCAGGCGCCGTTGCGCGTTGCCGTGACCGGCCGCACCGTCGGGCCGCCGCTGTTCGAGTCACTCGAGTTGCTCGGGGTCGAGGAGACAATCCACCGACTCCGGGTCGCACAGGCGAGGCTCGACTGATCGGCCCGCTCTTCGCCGGAGCGTCGATACGTCGACTGCTCGGCCTCGCCGGACTCCGCATCCATCCCATCCGATGGATCGCCAAGGCGGCCGGTTTCGTCGCGGCGGTCTATGCGCTCGGAACGGTGGCGATGGTGTGGACCGCGGCAACCCGGGACGAAGTGGGAGATCGCCCTGCGGAGGCGATCATCGTGCTCGGCGCGGCCCAGTACAACGGTCGTCCCTCGCCGGTTCTCCAGGCTCGTCTCGAGCACACCCTGTCGTTGTACCGGGACGGAGTGGCGCCGCTGATCGTGGTGACCGGTGGGCGTCAGGAGGGGGACCGGACGACGGAGGCGTCGGTCAGCGCGGACTTCTTCCTGAAGAACAAGGTGCCCGATTCCCGCATCGCCCGGGAGGTCCAGGGCCGCGACACCTACGAGTCGCTTGCTGCCACGGCCCGGTTCCTTCGTCGGCGTGACGTGTCCGACGTCGTCCTGGTGACCGACGGCTACCACGCCCGCCGGGTGAAGGCGATCGCCGGCGAGGTCGGTCTGCGCGCCCGCCTTTCCCCGGTCCCCGGGACAACCGGATCGATTCCACGCCTCCTGAAGGAAAGCGCCGCCGTCAGCATCGGCGCCATCATCTCCCACCGCCGCCTCAGCGCCTGGCTCCACTGACGCGTGGGAGAGAGGTTGCCCCCAGTTTGTTCGCGCTGCGCCGCTCGCTTCGCTCGACTGCTCGCAACGCGCATCGTCCGACGCGTGGGAGAGAGGTTGCCCCCATATATGGGGGCAAAACACCTCCCAACGCGGCTGGGAGGTGTCCAGCCGCATGCCCGGTCGCCTCGTGCCGTTTCGCGGTTCAGGTGAGAGCGGTGGTGAGTGCTGCGGCGAGCGACACGATGCGCCCGTGCGTGTCGTGGCCGATCGGCTCGAACATGGCGACGATGGTGATTCCGGTCGCCGGGAAATGGAACATGCCGCCGTCGGCCGTGTGATGGCCGATCGCGGTGTAGCGCTTCACGCCTTGAGCATCGGTCGAGCACGGGCATGCGGGCCACGCGCCCAGGCCGACGTTCGCGTCGCCGATGGTCGTCATCATGGTTAGCGCTCGTTCGCTCAGCACCTTGCCGGGAGTGAACAGCGCCTGCCCCCACTTCGCAAGGTCGCTCGTGGTCGACATGATCCCGCCGGACGAGAACCCAACCCAGCCAAGTTGCGGGGTTTCGTCGAGCCGAGTCTGTCCGAGGCCCACCTCAGTCGTGAGTTCCCGCACGAGCTGCCCGTACGGCTTCCCCGTGATCTGCTCGAGCAGGAGCCCGAGGTAGAGGTAGTTCGAGTTCGCATAACTGACCTGGGTGCCGGCCCCGACCAGCGGTGCCCGCAGCGACAGCGCCACCGCATCGGCAACGGTCAGCGGGGCCGACGGGTCATAGCCGGGCGCGGCACGGTAGTCGACCAGTCCCGAGGTGTGGGTGAGGAGTTGTCGAACGGTAAGCCCGGCGGGAGCAGGTACCGAGACACCGGTGAGGGATGGGACCTGGTCATCGAGACGCAGATCGCCTCGGTCGACGGCGCGCAGGACGAGAGCGGCGGTGAAGGTCTTGGTAATGCTCGAGGCGCAGAACTCGCGAGTGGTCAGGTACTTCGAGTCGACTCCTACGTCGGCAGATCGCGAAGTCCAGGTGTTGGCGCCGATTCGGATCGCCACGACGGACGAACTGATGGCCGGTTGTACCTGCACGCGCCAGGCGTCGAACGCGCGCTGGAGCTTCTCGGCCGGAAGCGGAGCGGTTGTGGACGTGGTCGCTGCGGCGTTGGCTGCGACCGTCGCTCCCGATGGCGTGGGCGGGTTCACGATCGATGTCGTCGTCACCGGGACGGCCTTCGCCTTCGCCACTACCGGCGGGAGCGTCGTCGTGGGAGCGGCACGCCGAGCAGGAAAGGTCGTCGTCACCCGGGGTCTCGCGACCGCCGACGGCGCGGCCGTCTTCACTTTGGCCACCACCGGTGCCGCTGATGTGAGCCGCACGACGGGTGTAGCGGTCGTCGGCTCTGCCGACCACGGTGGGTCGAACGAGAGTGGTTCCGCGGTCGCCGTGCGCAGTGCCAGGAGCGCGGGCTGCTTGGGTGGAGCGGCCGTCGTGGCGAAGGCGGCATCGCTCAAGGCCGCCCGTGACGAAGGTGCCGGGATGTCCGGCACGAGCATCCCCGAGTTGAGTGTCCGAACGGCGGCGGCGGAAACCCAAGATCCCGGTGACAAGGACCCGGCCGCGAACACCGTCAGGATTGCCGCGATCCCGAGGCGTCGTGATCGCGTCGAACGATCAACGCGTTTGCGTTGCGATGATCCGGCGAGGTCTTCGACCCAGCCGAAGGCAACGACGGCACCGCCGAGGAGTGCGAAGGTGACGATGGCGAGCCCGAGGGATCGAAGCGGTCCGGTTGCATTCGTGAGGAGATGGGCTGCGCCGACGATGCACAGCGGATGCCAGAGGTAGATCGTGAGCGCACGGGATGAGATCCGGCGGGTTGCGGCAGCCACGCGACGATGGCTG
>JANPDB010000722.1:0-3617 GCA_031431255.1 Acidimicrobiia bacterium
CGTGGGCTGGACGGCGATCGACTCCGGACCGACCCAGCGACGCGAGCCACCGCGCGTGTGCCCGAGCGGCGTGAGGGTCACGAGGGTGGCGAGCACCGACACCGCGAACATGGGCTTGGCGAGCCGACGCCAGGCGGTGTATGGGAAGAAGATCGCCACGAGACCGGCGGCGAGTCCCATGGCGATCCACAACATCTGGCGGCGGAAGACGTACCACGGATCCTTGTAGACCGTCAGCGAGTGGATCGACGATGCGGACGCGACGAACACCAGACCCGTGGCCATGAGCAGGATCACGAAGACGACGAGGCCGAGCGCTGCCGGCGTCCATCCTGTCTGGGCGGTGGACCGCATTGCCGGCACGTCCGTTGCGACACTGCGTGGCGCACCGCTGGCACCGGACCGAACGCGCTGGGGTGCGCGTCGCCGGAGGGGAGGGACGAAAGCTCGGGTCATCGGGTGTCGCTTTCCGGTCCGGTGGAGGTCGCTGAAGTGGAAGGAGCATGCATGGTCAGTCAAGGCCGCCGAGGCGGAGGAAGTCGGCGTAGAACAGACCCAGGCCGACGGCAGCGGCGATCATGGCCAGGATCCAGAACCTGATGATCACCGTCGTCTCGGGCCAGCCCTTGAGCTCGAAGTGGTGATGGATCGGAGCCATCCGGAAGATCCGCCGCCCGCCCATGAGGCGGAACGTGAAGACCTGCAACATGACCGAGAGTGTCTCCATCACGAAAAGCCCTCCGATGATCGGCAGGAGCAGCGGCGTGTAAGTCACCACGGCGATCGCACCGAGCGCCGAACCGATGGCGAGCGATCCGACATCGCCCATGAAGATGCGTGCGGGTGCCGCGTTCCACCAGAGGAAGCCGGCACACGCGCCGACCATCGACGCGGCGACCACGGAGACATCGAGCGCGTTGTCGATGCGGTAGTCGCCGAAGTTGCGGAACATCCAGAACGCCATCACGGTGTACGCGGCGAACGCATAGACCGAGCTTCCGGCGGCGAGGCCGTCGAGGCCGTCGGTCAGGTTCACTGCGTTGGAACAGCCGATCACAACGAACATCATCACGACGACCCAGAGCACCGTCGGGAGCAGCCACCCGGGCCGTTGCGGTCGGGTGAACCCGAGCACCGGATCGAGCTTCGCCCACCAGATCGCCAGAGCGGCGAAGATGCCGGCGACGAGGAACTGACCGACAATCTTGGCGCGCTTGTTCAACCCGAGGCTGCGTTTGCGACTGATCTTGATCCAGTCGTCGGCCAAGCCGACGAAGGCGGCACCGACGAAGGCGAAGACGACGAGAAGGCCCCGCCGACTGAACGTCAGCGTCGTCACGAGATGGGGCACAACGTAACCGGCGACCGCGGCGACCACGATGGCGATGCCGCCCATGGTCGGCGTGCCGGTCTTCTTCAGGTGGGTCTGCGGGCCGTCGGATCTGATGGGCTGCCCGATGCCGTTCGCGGCGAGCCACCGGATCAGCAGTGGCATCCCGAGCAGTGAGGTGAAGAACGAGATGATGCCGGCAACGAGCAGCGCGATCACGGGTACGACCCTTTGGCGTTCCCACCGCGGGAGAGCAGCGCCTCGGCGACGCGCTCGAGCCCGGCGACGCGACTCCCCTTCACGAGAACGACGTCGCCTTCGCCGAGAGGTCCGAGGGCTTCGGCGACCTCGTCGACCGACACCACGTTCACCAGTCCGTAGTCCTGTTCGCCGAGGGCGACGGCAAAGGTGATGCCGAGATTGCGGGCGAGCGCCCCGATCTCCAGGTGGAAGGCAAGCTTCCCGTGTCCCAGCTCAGCCATGGTTCCGAGCACGGCGAAGCGTCGGGCCGCAGGCATCTGCGAGAGCGCGACCAAGGCGGCACGCATCGATGACGGATTGGCGTTGTACGCGTCATTCAGCACGCGGACTCCGCTGGCGCCGGTCTGCAGGTCCATGCGCATCGGCGAGAGATCGGTGGTCTCGAGTCCGGCGGCGACGTGCTCGAGAGTGACGTTGCTGACAAGCGCCGACGCCGACGCGGCGAGCGCGTTCTCGACCTGGTGGATCCCCCGGGCACCGAGGCGGACTGACATGTCACCCCAGGCCGTTCGGAGCACAAACCGCGCCCGGACCTCGTCGTCGACGGAGACCTCATCGGCCACGACGAGCGCGTCGCGATGTCCACTCGCCGAGAAGGCGACGACGCGCCCGCGGGCGCGGGCTCGCATCCGTTCGAAGAGGTCGTCGTCGCGATTCACGACCGAAGCACCCGTAGGACCGATGCAGTCGTAGATCTCCGACTTCGCGTCGGCCGTGCCTTCCGCGCTGCCGAAGAGTTCTCGATGCGCAGTCCCGATGTTCACGATGACTCCCACCGTAGGCTGTGCAATCGCGCAGAGCGTGGCAATGTGACCCAGCCCGCGGGCCCCCATTTCGATGATGGCGGCAACAGCCCCTTCGGGGGCATTGGCCAGCGTCAGCGGTACGCCAATCTCGTTATTGAACGATTTCTCACTGGCTGCTACCGGACCTTCTTGTCGGAAGATGGCCGAAAGTAGATCCTTGGTCGAAGTCTTCCCTGAAGAACCCGTGACCGCGATGACTCGTTCGGGAAGCTCCTGTCGGGCGGCACGTCCGAATGCCGTCAAGGCGGCAGCGGTGTCCTCCACGACGATCTCGCCCGGTGTGCCCTCGGGTTTGGACGTGAACCACGCAACGGCTCCGGCTCTTCGCGCCGCCCCGATGAAGTCATGTCCGTCGCGCTGGTCGACGAGCGGGACGAACAGGGACCCCGCTCGGGCGATGCGACTGTCGGTGAACACCCCGGACACGTCACGGTCCGAACCGATCAGGTGCCCGTGCGCCGCCGCGGCGATGGCGGACGCCGCACGGGTCTTCGGAGTGGACCGCTCGTCTGTGGTCATCGTGTCCTCCCGGAGATCGCCTGCAACGCCTCCCGGGCGACCTCTCGGTCGTCGAACGGCGTGATCACACCATCGCGCTCCTGGCCGGTCTCGTGGCCCTTCCCGGCGATGACCACGACGTCGCCCGATCGGGCCGTGCCGATCGCGGTCGCGACAGCCTCCCGACGATCCTCGATGACCTGCACGTTGCCCGTGGAACTCATTCCAGCGAGGATCTCCCCGATGATCGCGGTCGGTGATTCGGAACGCGGGTTGTCTGTGGTGACGATCACCCGATCAGCGTTCGCCACCGCAGCCTGCCCCATCATCGGCCGCTTGCCGCGGTCCCGGTCTCCGCCGCAACCGAACACGGCGATCACCACGCCCGGCGACTGCACGGTCCGGCGGGCGGCTTGGAGCACCCGTCCGAGACCATCGGGAGTGTGGGCGTAGTCGACGACCACGGCGAACGACTGACCTTCGTCGATCATCTCGTAGCGGCCCGGGACGGCAGCGGACGACAGACCGCTGACCAGTGCCGCATCACTGGCGCCGAGGTGTTTCGCCACGGCTGCCACCAAGATGGCGTTGCGGACATTGAAGTCGCCGGCCATCGGTAGCGAGATCTCGACGCCCCGCCATCGGAACGTGCTGCCGTGGGGTCGAAGAACCACGTCCTCGGCGTCGGAGAGTCGAACCCCGGAGGTCGGAATCACGGCGGA
>JANPDB010000723.1:0-2569 GCA_031431255.1 Acidimicrobiia bacterium
CGGCGGCGTCGCGATCGTGGGGCTGGCCACTCGCTACCGCCGTTCGCCCCTGGCCGGGGTCGGTCTCGACCAGCTCTCGACGAAGAACGCTCTGGTGATCGGCCTCGCCCAGACACTGGCGATGTGGCCGGGCGTCAGCCGAAGCCTGGTCACGATCCTGGCCGCCGTGTTCGTCGGCATGAATCTGCGCGATGCCGTCGAGTACTCGTTCCTCCTCGGCCTCCTCACCCTCGGTGCGGCGAGCGTGTATTCGATCGCGAAGGACGGCTCTCTGGTCGGCGATTCCTACGGGTGGGGCACCCCGCTGATCGGGATGGCCGTGGCTTTCGTCAGCGCGTTGCTCGCCGTCAAGTGGATGGTCTCGTACTTGAACAACCGTGACCTTGCGGTCTTCGCCTGGTACCGAATCGCCATCGGCGTGGCGACGCTTGTGCTGGTCGCCATCGGCACGATCTAAGCCGTCAGCCCGATCCGACGGGTTGGTCAGCGCCGTTCCTCGCCACGCACCGCCAGGAGGACCGGCCCCCCGAGCGCACGACTCATCGAGCGGAGGTCGTCGGCGCTCACCGAGAGGGTGACCGTTTCGCCGTCTGTCTGGACGACAACCGTTCGTTTCGCGGCGGTCGCCCCCGAGGCGTCGACCACGTCGACCTCGTCACCGGACGACAGCTGGGGCCGGTTCTCGCGCACCGAGATGGCGACGGCGAACCGCCCTTCCCCGATCCTCGCTCGCAGCGCCGTCACCGGACCGCGCGACAGCCGTGTTGCGGTGACCACCTCGCCCGCGCCGATTGTCGACACCAGACGCCGCCCGGCGATCTCTGCCGCCGAACGGGGGATGGCTGCGGGCACAGCGACGAGGGGGAGGTCTTTCCAGGCAAGGTCCTCGGCGCGAACGATCGATCCCGCCGATCGGTCGCGCACCATCACGGGAACGCGTGCCGTCTCTCCCCACGAGGCCCGGCGTTCGAGGATGTCCTCATACCGGGAGCGGACGTGAACGACGAGGACCACTGCCAGCACAACACGGACGAGGGTCGAGCGGAGGATGACGCGCAGAATCCGGCGATGGCGTTGACGGCGACTCGGCAGGATGGGCCGTCCCCGGTGCCATCTCCGCCTTGGTCGGCGGAACGCCGCGGCCCACCGCGAGCTTGTTCGTGGGTTCGGGACATGAGCTGAACCCACCTGTACGGAGTTGATTCCGACCGTTTCCATGTCGAAATCCTGTCGAGTGACCGCTGTGCGGGCGCCCGAGGCGTGGGTTCGGCGTTCCGGTGCACCGGAGCCGGTTTCGCGGCGCTGACGCGCCGGCTGGTTCAGGTGGCAGCTGGGGTCGACGCCGAAGCAGCGCCGTGTGACGAGCCTGTCGAGGCCGGAGTGCTGCTCGACGACTCGGTCGCACCGGTGCTCGGGGTGGCCGTGTCGGTCTTCGTCGTCGAAGAGTCCGTCGAGCTTCCGCTGGTCCCGTTCGACGGCTTGGAGTCGTTCTTGTAGAACCCGGTGCCCTTGAACGAGATGCCGACGTTGCCGTAGACCTTGCGCAAGACGCCCTGGCAGTTGTCGCACACGGTCAGCGACGCGTCCTTGAAGGACTGGACGATCTCGAACTGGTCACCGCAGGACGTGCAGCGGTACTCGTAGGTCGGCATGAGGGGACTCCGGTGGGAAACGAGGCGGGTTGGCACTCGACGCGTGCGAGTGCCAATGCTACCGGAGGCCGGTTGTCTTCTCGAAGCGGTCGCGCCGGGACGATTCGGTGCGTGGCTCGACCACTGCCGCCCGAGCGGCGAGAATGCTGAGCATGGCTCTGTTTCCCCGCCGCGGCGACGTCGCACTGCGACGCAACGATCACCTCGTCTCCGCCCGTGCAACGACGGGCGGTGTCAAGTGACTCGCGTTCGCAAGGCCGTCATTCCGGCCGCCGGTCTGGGCACCCGCTTCCTTCCGGCCACGAAGGCGCAGGCCAAGGAGATGATCCCGGTCATCGACAAGCCGGCGGTCCAATACATCGTGGAGGAAGCGGTCGCTGCCGGCCTCGACGACGTGTTGTTCATCACAGGACGCTCCAAGCGGGCGATCGAGGACCACTTCGACCGGTCACCCGAGCTCGAAGCGTCGCTCGCCGCCTCCGGCAAGACCGCGCAGCTCGCCGAGGTTGTTGCCATCGCCGAGCTCGCCCACGTGCACTCCGTCCGCCAGCCCGAAGCGCGCGGCCTTGGTCACGCCATCAGCTTCGCTCAGCACCACGTGGGCGACGAGGCGTTCGTGGTGATGCTCGGCGACGACCTCATGATCGACGCCACGGTCCTCATGCAGATGGTCGCCGCGCACGAGGCCCACGGCTGTTCCGTCGTCGCCTTGACGCGCATTCCGGGGCCGGCGATCTCCACATACGGGTGTGTCGCCATCGACGGCTATACCGACGACTGGTTCGCCCGCATCACCGAGCTGGTCGAGAAGCCCCCGTTCGACACGGCGCCCAGCCACCTGGCGATCATGGGGCGCGACCAATTCAACCCCACGAAGCTCGAGAACAAAGCCGCCCAACCCCCCCGCCGCGCGCACC
>JANPDB010000724.1:0-6121 GCA_031431255.1 Acidimicrobiia bacterium
GAACCTCTGGATCCCGGCGACCCTCCGGCTCTTCGTGATCGTCGGGTTCGTCTTTGTGGTCCGCTTCGAACCGTCGGTGCTCCGTGCTGCGGTCATGGCCGCAGTGATGGTCGTAACGCGAGCGATCGGTCGCCCGCAGCCGCTTCTGCGCGTTCTGACGCTCTCGGTGATCGTGCTGCTCGTCGTCGATCCGCTCCTCGTCCGCTCGGTCGGGTTCGGGCTCTCGGTCGGCGCGGTGGGCGGCATCGCGCTCATCGGACCGTGGCTGTCGGAGCGCCTGCAATCGCTCGGGCGGTTGGCCGGTCCACTGGCGGTGACCATCGGGGCCCAACTCGGAACGGCGCCGATCGCCCTGCTGATCTTCGACGGCGTGCCGGTCGTAAGCGTGCTTGCTAACTCGTGCGCGGTGGCGATTGCGGCGCCCATCATGAGCTGGGGCGTGCTCGCCGGTCTTCCTGCCGGGCTGCTCGGTCCTTCGGTGAGCTCTGTCGTGCATGTGCCCACGAGGTTCCTTCTGGGCCTGGTGGCGGCGCTGGCACGAGGCGCGGCGTCGCTGCCGTTCGGATCGTGGACGCTCCCCGATCTCGCCCTCGTTGGCCTCCTGGGGCTGGTTGGTCAACCCTTCCTGAAACGGGCCCGCGCTGCGCGGCGACCGTTGATGATCGCGTTCGCGGTCCTGGTCTTCGCCGTGCCGACGCTGCGATCGACGGTCACGGCGACGGAGATCGAGTCGGCCCGTACGCCTCTGCCGTTCGGACGCGGCGCCGTCGTGTTCGGACTGGGACCCGACGGTTTGTGGCAGCACGTCGATGTGCTGGTGATCACCCACGGCGTATCGGCCGGAGCCCTGCTGGAGCGCCTCAGAGCGGCTCGGGTCGGCGCGGTTGATCTCGTCGTCGTGGCGTCAGGCGGGAAACCGCAGGTGGCGGTGATCCGGGCGATCCACCACCGCGTCCACGTCGGCATGGCGATCAGTGCAGCGGGGGTCGGAGCGCCGCCGGGCCTTCGCTGGAAGCGGGCGCTTCCCGGTCTCACGATGCGGGCGGGTGCCGTGACGGTTGCCGTGGTGGAGGTGCGGGATCGACGCGTCGAAGTCGCGGTGACCTGAGGTTGGCGGCGAGCGACCACGCGAGTCTGGCGCCGAGGATCACCGCGTAGTGTCGTGGACATGTCGTCGCTTCCCGTGCTGTTGATCAAGGGCGACGATCCGGTGCTTGTCGCCGATGCCCTGCGGAGCGCGGTGGCCGAGGCGTTGGGGGAAGAGTCTGCGGAGCTCGCGCTGTCCGATTTCTCCACCGAGGACTACGAGATCGCTGCGCTCGTCGACGCCGCGCAGACGCCGCCGATGTTCTCGTTGCGCCGGATCGTGGTCGGTCGCGGCATCGGTCGTTTCACGTCAGGCGACCTCGAGCCGCTGCTCGACTACCTTGCCGGTCCTCTCGATTCGACCGCGCTCATCCTCGTTGCCGGGGGCGGCCAGACCTCGCGTAAGTTGCTCGACGCCGCGAAGAAGAAGGGCGCGGTCATCGACGCCGGCGTGCCGTCGGGCAAGGGCCGCCAGACGTGGCTAACGGCCAGGCTCGCCGATGCCCCCGTCCGTCTTGATGCCCGCGCCCAGCAGCACCTGGCCGAGCATCTGGGCGACGACCTCGGCCGGCTCAACGGAATTCTCGAGGTGCTCGCCGCGGTGCACGGCAACGGCGCTCGACTCAGAACCGAGGACATCGAGCCGTTCCTCGGCTCGGCCGGGTCAGGCGCGCCATGGGACCTGACCGATGCGATCGATCGTGGTGACGCCGCGGGGGCGCTCGATCAGCTCCACCGGATGATGGGTTCGGGAGAGCGTCATCCGTTGCAGATCATGGCCAGCCTCCAGACCCACGTGGGCAAGATGCTGCGTCTCGACGGCGCTGGTGCCCGCGACGAGACCGAGGCGGCAGCGCATCTCGGCATCACCGGAAGCACGTTCCCGGCGAAGAAGGCGCTCGTGCAGTCCCGCAAGCTCGGCTCTGCCGGGGTGAGTCGGGCGGTGCACATCCTTGCCGAGGCCGATCTCGATCTGCGCGGCCGTCGTGATCTTCCCGGTTCGGTTGTGCTCGAAATGGCCGTGGCCCGGCTCGCCCGTCTCTCGGGGACACGTCGGTAACGAGTGTCGGCTATCGATCCCGCTTCCCTCAAACAGGTCATCGTCATCCGGCGCGACCTCAACATGCGACGCGGCAAAGAGATCGCCCAGGGCTCGCACGCATCGATGGCATTCCTCGTCGAAACGGTGGTTGGCGCATGCGATCCGTCGACCGGTCGGGGTGTCGTGTCGCTCGATGCGGTCGCACTTGCCTGGATGACGACGTCGAATCGCAAGGTCACGCTGCAGGCAAGGTCGGAGGAGGAGTTGCTCGAGCTCCACGCCAAGGCCGGTGCGGCCGGGCTGCGGTCGCATCTCATCACCGACTCCGGCCGCACGGAGTTCGGGGGCGTCCCTACGATCACCGCGCTGGCAATCGGACCGGACCTCGCTGCCGCCATCGACGAGGTGACCGGCCACCTCGCGATCTACTGAGTCGGTCCGACACTCAGCGCAGGGTTCGTGCTGCTGGGCGCGTCGACAAGCGTCGGTCGCATTCCCGCCAGGGGGACTGCGAACAACAGGGCGAACCCGACGTTGAGCAATGCGTTCTCGGGGAATCCCGAGGCCAGGGACGCAGCAGTGTCGACGGTGAACCAGATGCCGATCGACCACGCCACCTGGCTCCACGCCGACCGCTCCCGACGACGAAGCGGTCCGAGCACGGTCGGCACAAGAGCGGCGCTCCATCCCACCATCACGGCACCGAGCACTCGGTAGACGAACTGCAGATAGTCGCGGGCATCGGAGCCGACAACGGGGGACGGAGCGCTCCCGAACACCATTCGGTTGAAGATTGCTTCGGTAGCGCCGCCCGCGACGACGAAGAACAGGCCAGTGCACCCGGTGGCCAGACAGGCGAAGACCAGGAGACGGTCCCAGCGGTTGAGCGGTTGTGTAGTGATCACTACACAACTTTACACGGGCGAGTTCTTTCAGTCCACATGCGCCCCGAGGAGGACAAACGCCATCGTCGTCGGCGCGCCGCTACGGTTGCGCCAGGCGTGGCGGGTGCCGTTTTGGATGACGAAATCACCGGCTCGGAGGTGGGTCATCGCGCCGTCGTCGAGTTCGAGATCGATCTCGCCGGACAGCACGAGACCGACATCAACCGTCTGGGTGGTGTGCATGCCCGGGCTGTCGGGCTCCAGGTGCGACGACATCCCCGGGTCCGTTCAGGCGCGCTCGGTAGGCATCGGGGCGCGAACATGGCCGGATGGAACAACTCGCGATCCATCTGGCCGAAGACCGCCACGTCGCTTCGGTCGAGGCGATCAACCTCGCGGCCTTCGCAGGTGTCCACGACTCGATCGCCGCACTCCTCGGTCGGGAGCTGAACGCGCTGGTCTACCCGGATTGGGAGACGACGCAACACCAAGAACTCCTCGAATCCACCGCGGAGGAGACGAGTTCCCTGTGGGTCGCCGAGCGGGACGGGGTGGTTGTCGGTTTCGTCGTGATCGACGTCGATCCGCTGAGCAAGGTGGGGGAGCTGAGCCTCATCGCCGTTCACCCGGACCATCAGGGTCATGGCATCGGCACCGCGTTGAATCGGTTCGCCCTCGACCAGATGCGCCGCGCCGGAATGACGTTGGCGACGGTGGCCACGGGAGGCGATGCGTCTCACGCAGCGGCGAGACGCTCCTACGAAAACGCCGGCTTCGTCGCCCTGCCGCTGGTCCGCTACTACGCGGCCCTCTGAGTCTGCCGCAGAACGCCGTCGGGCTCGCCGCAGAACGGCGCCGTGCCGTGCCGCAGATCCTCCCGCCGCACATCAGCGTCCTCCTGCCGCACATCAGCCGAAAATGACCCGAACCGGTCCGAAAACTGACGATGTGCGGCAAGGGAGGTTCGATCTGCGGCAGAGGAGGTTCGATCTGCGGCGGTGGGACGGGTGGGGGCCGACGATGTGCGGCGGTGGAGCCGGGTGGGCCGACGGTTCAGGTGGTCAGGTCAGTCCTCGTCGAGGAAGGCGTAGACGACCGGCCAGGCGGTGTCGTCCTGCACGAAGAACGCGTGGCCGCCGTCGAACTCGGCGAACCTCGCGTCGGGGATCTGCGACGCGATGGCGGCGCCGTTGGCAGGGGGCGCGATCAGGTCGAAGCGTCCTGAGGTCACCAGGGTCGGGCACGTGATGACCGGCAGACGGTCCCACACGTCGTGGCCGGCACGGGCCAGCAATTGGCCGCGTTCGCCGACGATCAGCTCGGCGGACTTCGGCACGGCCGCATGCTTGTCCCGGTAGCGGACCATGGCGGCATGAAACGGGTGGGAACTCAGCCATGCCTCGTCGAAACGGCTGTCCATGAGGTGGAGCACGACCTGGCGTTCCTGATCGACCGGAAGGTCGCGGGGCACATGGAGGGGGTACGACGCCCGTCCGGCGCCCCCGGACGACGTGCACATGAGCACCAGTCGTTCGATGCGGCCCGGTGCCGTGACGGCCATCTCTTGGGCGACCATGCCGCCGAAGCTGACGCCGAGTAGGGCGAACGTCGACCATCCGAGCGAATCGGCAAACGCGAGCGCGTCGCAGGCGTAGTCGGCCATGGTCCACGCGCCGGCGTCGGCGAACGGATCGGGGGAGTCCTGGCGGAGCCCTGTCTCCCCGAGCCCCCGCTGATCGTGGGCGGCCACGGTCCCATGTCCGGCGATCGCGTCGATCATGTACCGAGACGACGCCCGGCTCCCGCCGGAACCATGGCAGAACAGCACCCGCCGTCCGGTGCCGGCTACTTCGGCAGCGAACCGGAACCCGTCGTGGGTGAAGGACGCGTCAGCCGACGTCGTGGTGGTCAACCGAGCTCCGTCACGAGGTCACCGAGGCGGGTCTCGCCCTCATGCGTCTGGCCTCCGAGACGGAGGAACGCCTCCATGGCCGAGCGTGCCCGGTCGTCGCCGAGCGTCCGGAAGAACCCGCGCATCTCCTCGAGCAGGTCCTCGGGAAGCCCGTGTTCGGCCCGGAGGACGCTGGCCTTCGCTTCCCGAACTGCGTGTGGCGGGAACGAGGCGACCCGACGGGCCAATGCCATCGCCGCGTCGACGACTTCCCCGGCCGGGAAGCACCGGTTGACCCAGCCCCAGGATTCGGCGGTTGTGGCGTCGATGTCTTCACATCCGAGGATGACCTCCATCGCCCGGGATCTGCCGATGAGACGGGGGAGTCGCTGGGTGCCTCCGCCACCGGGGAGGATGCCGAGGGCAACCTCGGGTTGATTGAAGATCGCCGTCTCGCGAGCGGCATACCGGACGTCGAACGACATGGCGAGCTCACTGCCGCCGCCGCCGACGCGTCCTTCGATCACCGCGACGGTCAGTTTGGGCATGCTCCGGAAGAGCTCGCAGACCCGGGTGAACTGGGCGAGCTCGAACACTTCGATGCCGGGCGGGAACCGGAGTATGGCAGCCACGTCGAAATGGGCGATCCAGAAGCCGGGAACGGCGCTCCGTACGACAACCGCACCGACGTCCTTGTCGTGGGCGAGGGCCACGCCGACCTGCTCGAACTCCCGGAGCAGCGCGCCGTCGTAGAGGTTGATCGGCGGTCGGTCGATCGTGATCGTGGCGACCCGGGCGTCATTCGACGAAGGCTCGCCTCGTTGCACGCTGATGAATTGCAGGTCCGGCGATGCGCTCATGGACAGCGACGCTACCGGTGGCTGACGGATCGTCACTAGTCTCGACTCCGCTCGCAATCGGGCGCATCGCAGAAGGCATACGTGGATGAGTGACGAGGAATTCCCGGGGTCCAGCCGAGAGGTTCGCCGCCGACGAGGTGGTCGGGCGGCGCCCGAGGGTCGTTCCCGTCTGCCCGAGCAGCGTCCGTTCCGCCAATCGCGGCTTCGATACGCCCCGACGCAGGTGATCTCCGACGACGAACTCGAGATGATCCACCTGGCCTCGCTGGAAGTTCTCGAGCGCATCGGCATGGACGTGCTGAATGCCGACGCCCGCGATCTCTTCGCCAAGGTCGGCGCCACGGTCGACGGTGAACGC
>JANPDB010000725.1:0-6233 GCA_031431255.1 Acidimicrobiia bacterium
CGGCGGACGAACAGGGGTCCCGAGGGAGTGACAGAAGATGCGACGTTTGACCGGTCTCGACGCGACGTTCTTGTACATGGAGACGGCGACGTCGCCGATGCATGTCGCGGGCACCTACATCTACGACCCGTCGGCCTCGCCCGACGGGTTCGACTTCTCCCGCTTCAAGGCGCTGATCGCGAATCGTCTGCACAAGCTGCCACCCTTTCGCTGGCGTCTCGTCGAGGTGCCGTTCGGTCTTCATCATCCGATCTGGGTCGAAGATCCTGACTTCGATCTCGACTACCACGTTCGGCGCACAACGGTCCGCGCCCCGGGTGGTCGTGCCGAGTTGGAGGAACTGGCCGGCGAGCTGATGAGCCGGCCTCTCGATCGGCGTCGGCCGCTGTGGGAGATCCACATCATTGAAGGCCTCGAGCATGGCTACGTGGCGATGGTGTCGAAGACCCATCACGCGGCGATCGATGGGGCATCGGGAGCCGAGCTCTCGACCAATCTGCTCGACACCCAGCCGGAACCGGTCTGGTTCGACGATGCTCCGGTGTGGACGTCCGAGCGCATTCCGTCCGATGTCGAGATGCTCAGCTACGCCATCAATTCCCTGATCCGGCAACCAGCGAAGCTCGTGTCCACCGTGAAGCAGACGATGGAGATGGTCACCCAGCTGAGGAACCGCCCGAAGGTCGAGGGCGTGAAGTCGCCGCCGTCGCTGTTCAGCGCGCCGCGCACGAGCTTCAACGTGCCCCTCTCGTCCAACCGGAGTTTCGGCACCACTGAAGTCACGCTGGCCGATATCAAGCGGATCCGGGCGGCCTTCGGCGGCACAGTGAACGACGTGGTGCTCGCACTCTGCACGAGCGCCCTCCGGCGCTACCTGATCGACAACTCGGAGCTACCGGTCGAGCCGCTCGTGGCGATGGTGCCGATCTCGGTGCGGGCCGCTGACCAGAAGGGGGCCATGGGGAACCAGGTCTCGAACATGTTCGTGGAGCTTCCGACGAACGAGGCAGATCCCGTTGAGCGGCTCCGGTCGATCCAGGTGTCGACGAAGGCATCGAAGGAGCAGGCGAGCGCGATCGGCGCCGACGCACTGACGAACTGGGCCGAATTTGCGGCACCGGCCATCGCCGCAAGAGCGGCCCGCCTGTACTCGTCGATGAACATCGCGAACCGTCACCGGCCGCTGTTCAACGTCACGATCTCCAATGTGCCGGGGCCGAACTACCCGCTGTACTGCAACGGTTCCCCGCTCGTGGCCTGGTACCCGATGGGTCCGATCTTCGACGGTGGCGGGCTCAACATGACCGTCATGTCCTACACCGGAGTTGTGCACTTCGGCCTCGTTGCGTGTTCCGACGCGTTTCCGCGGGTTCGTGATCTGGCATCGAACGTCTTGGATGCCGCGAAGGAATTGCTCAAGGCCGTCGATGAGCACGAGGCCGCCGTTGCCGCCGCGCCAGTCGACGCGGTGTCGGCTTCGAAGAGCGCGCCGTCAATGGCGGCGGCGAAGAAGCCCGGGGGGAAGAAAGCCATTGCGACGAAGTCCGGCGCGAAGAAGTCCGGCGCGAAGAAGGCGCCCGCTCCAACCACCTAGGGACGAAACGGTCTACCCGCCCGCGACGGGTCAGCCGTCGCTTCGCTGCCAGGCTGCGGTTGCGGCGACGCATCATTGTGCCGAGGTGCCGTGCGGGCGATTCGATGTGCGCCGGTCGTGCCCCACCCTTTGCTATGGTGGATGGCCCAAGCGGAAGTGGCTCAGTGGTAGAGCATCACCTTGCCAAGGTGAGGGTCGCGGGTTCGAATCCCGTCTTCCGCTCCAAAGTATCCCCTGGTCAGAGGCCCTAAATGAGCCTCTGACCAGCTCTCGAAACCGGAAGCGTTAAACGAAAACGTTAAACCTCTGCGGGGTTCGGTAGAGTCTTCGGGATGCCAGAAGGTGCTCCCGCAGAATATTCCTCACGCCGACAGGGCGGCTTGAAGCCGCTTCGCGAGGGTTTTTGGCGGGTCGACGTCGAACTTCCGAGAAGTCCGTCCGAACCACGCAGGCGAGTTTCGAGGACAGTCGAGGGGACACGGGCGGAGGCCGAGGTCGTTCTGGCCGAGTTGACGAGGTCAGTGGCAGGTGGAGTTCATGCTCCGGTTCGCCGTGCCAAACGTGAGGGCAAGGTGAAGGCTCGGTCGCGTCGTTCGGGAGGGATAACGGAGCTTGGTCACGACCGTTGGCTCGTCGGGGTCGAGGGACCTCTGGACCAAGTGACTGGTCAACGTCGGCGATACACCAAGACGGTTCGTGGTTCTCGTGATCTTGCCGAAGTGGCGCTCGCGCGCCTCAAGTTGCTTATTGAAAACGGCGAACGTCCTGTTGCCACATCCGCACGAAACGTGAAGGCGGCGTGCGATCTGTACCTTTCTGAAACTCGGACGGAGTCGCAGACGATTCGTACCGACCGATCGGCATGTCGGCGAATCTGTTCAACGGTTCTTCCCGGTGGAAAAGTTGTTGGTGAGGTTCCGCTCTCGAAGCTGAACTGGAAGATCGTCGAGGAGGTCTACGCCGCGTGGGAGGGAGCGCTCGACCCCATGACCCGTTCTCGATACGCGTCGACCATGTCGAAGGTGCTTGAGCACACGAAACGAACTGGGTGGATTTCCGCAAACCCTTGTGCCGACGCGCGTCGGCCGAAGGTCCCCTCGCACCGTCCGACCGTGCCGTCGTTCGGTGATGTTCGCAAGGCGCTCGATCGGGCGAAGGCCGCCGATTTCTTGCTTCACGCCTACCTCATGGGCATGGCAACGATCGGCTGCCGCCGATCAGAGTTACTTGCGATGACGATTTCCGACCTGGATCTCGACAACGCCATAGCGACGATCCGCGCCTCGATTGCCGACGGCGGTCCGGGACGGGGAACGTACCGAAAAACCACGAAACGCGACGATTGGCGCGACGTCCCGCTGACAGAGCAGATGGTCGAAGTCTTCCGCGAACTGCTCGCTCGTCGCACAGCGCTGCTATCCACGATTCGGCCCGAAACGCTTGTCCCTTCGAGCTATGTCTTCAGCGACGACCCGGCGGGCTTGGCGTGGTTGCGACCGGATTCGACGTCGCAGCGATGGCTTGCCGCGCGCGGCGACAGCGACGTGACGTTCGCGATGCTCCGTCGCTACGTTGCGACCCAGCTTCTTGATGTGACAAGCGGCGACTATCGCACGGTCGCGTCGATCACGGGCAACAGCGAGGAGACTCTGCGACGCTGGTATGACGCCGGGCCGAACCTCGAAAAGAAGAAGGCTGTCGTGTCGATGAGTCGGTTGTAGTGGAGCCCGGTTACGAGACCATCGAAACCAGCTGTTCGCGCTTTACAAGCACGCGGCGCCCGATCCTCACAGTGGGTATCTCTCCGCGTGCCGCTGCCTCGTAGGTCGCGCTGAGCGACAACCCAAGGAACGCTGCAGCTTGCTTGATGGTCATCGTGACCGGAGGTATCAAAGGCTCCTCATGGGGAAGGTCGGTGAGAGTTCTCGGATACGGGCTCATGCGCTGGCTCCGAGCGTGAGCCTCCCGTGGCACCAGACTTGTCTGACGGGATCGCCGGGACTGACTGCGTTGGCGAGGAGGTGGGTGGCGACGGTCTGGACGCGGCGTTGCGCGACTCGCGGTGACATGTACAGCCGGGCGGCTTGTTGGCGGGCGGAGGTTCCGTTGGTGACGAGGCGGGCGACGATGTTGGCGTCTTCGAGGGTGATGGTGTGGGCGTGGAGTTGTTTGACGAGGCCGGCGAGGACGAGTTCGGGTCCGCTGGTGGCGCAGCTTCCTGGGATGTGTACGCGAAGGCTGAGGGTTTCTTCGAGTTCGTCGGCGGGGCCGACGGGCAGGGCGACTCGAGATAGGTGTCGGTAGTGGCGCCGGATCGGGTTCCATGCGGTGTGAACGATCGTGGTTGCGGGCCAGAGGTATGGGGCTTCGGTGGCGAGTGTGGCGGCGGCGTTGGTGAACGCGGCGACGAGTGTGGCGGTGTGGTCGTCGCCGTCGCGTCGAGGGACCCGGTGGGTTCTGATGTGGGCGGCGATCCAGGGTTGGAACGCGACGACGATGGCTTGTTGGGCGAGTGGTTCGGTGGCGGAGAGGGCGAGGAAGGCGTTGAGGATTTCGTCGCTGTCGAGGGTGTGGTGCTGGGCGGCACGGATCGCGTCGACTGGGTTGTCGTAGGCGGCGAGTATCGGGTGCTCGGCGGTCCATGCCTTGTAGAGGCGTCGGCCTCGGCTGGTTGTGAAGTTGGTGGTCAGGTCGTTGCGGATGGCGGTGAGTGTCAACATGACGCTTCACGTTGCGGCGGCAACGTTGCCGCATTGGTTGCCGTATAGGTTGCCGCGCAAGGACTTTTTGGTTGCCGCCACCCGATTTTTGGTTGCCGCCGGGCCCTATTGGTTGCCGCCGACGCCTGGATAGGTTGCCGCCGACCCGAAAACCGGGTCGTCGAGTTCGTCAGCGGCTGTGGCTGATCGAGTGTTCGGGTCCGTCGAGGTGGGCGTCGATGGCTCGTCCGATCACCAGCGCATCGATCGCGTCGGTGATGGTTCCGACGGCGCGCTCGAACGGTGTGTCGCCCTCGAAGGGTCCGTCGAAGGGGGTGATCCCGTGCCGGTGCCGGTGTGTCTCGATGGCGGTCGCTGCGGTATCCCAACGCTCGGGTGACAGGTCGCTGTCGTGGTCTTCGGACGGGTGTATACCGAGAAGGTCGGTCACGTATTCGGCTGGGTTGGCGACGGCTCGCTCGACGTGTTCGTCGAGCTGTGCGGTGAGGTCTCGCAGGTCGTGTTCGTCGATCGGTGTCCTCGCTTCGACGGCGCTGATCCGCTCGGCCAGGTCTCGAACGGTGAGCCCTACTTCGGCGGCTTGAAGTTTGTCGAGCCGGTTGATCGCGGCGACGAGTCGGGCGTGGTGGCGTCCCTCGCCGGTCAGCGAGGCGCGCGTGCCGTGGATGACGTGGTGTTCGACGAGTCGGGTGACGACGTCGTCCCACGGGGTCCGTGTCGGGGAGGTCGGGTCTGGTCGGGGGCCGAACCGGTCGATGATCGCGTCGGTGGGGTTGTGGATCGTGGCTCGTGCCGTCGCGGTCGCGGTGTGGCGAAGCGCTCGTCGTGCGTTCGGATCGTCGACTGCGTCGTGGCGGAGCTGTACGACGCTACGGGTACGGAGCAGTTGGACGGTCCGGGAATCAGGGTCCGTCGCGGCGATGACCATGGCCAGGTCGGGCGCCTGAAGGTGATCAGTCAACGCCTTCAGCGGAGCGCGTGTGTCGCGGAGGATTGGGAGTCCGACGTCGGATCGTTCGGTCGCGTCGAGGGTGTCGTTGCGGACGAGGTAGAGCCGGGCGTCGCTCGTCCCGCGAGTGAGTGCGACGTAGATGCCTTCACGGGTTGAGGTGTCGGTCGTCATCATCCGTCCGGCTTGGTAGGTGGAGCCTTGCGCGGCGTGCGTCGTGATCGCGTAGGCGGGTGCGAGGCCGCCGTCGACCCCGGTGCGGATGTGTCGGGTGAGGAACTCGTGGGGGAGAACGATGATTCCGTGGCGGTCGAAGTTGACCGTTATCTCATGGCGGCCGTCGGGGTTGGTGGTGATGTTGGTGATGGTGCCGGTTGCGCCGTTGCGGACGAAGTGCCCGTCGGGGTAGCGGAGGTTGCGGTCTTGGGTGCGGGTGATGACTTGGTCGCCGAGATGGAATCGTTCACTACCGATTGTCACGGCCGGTCCGGTGATGGTGCCGTCGGCGGTGAGGAAGGTTTGGGCTCGCTGGTTGAGTTGGCGTCGCACGGTGTGGGACTCGGCCATCATCCGCGACGGCTTCGCACCATCGTCGAGCGTGGAACGATGGTCGAGATACCAGTCGGCCGTGAGCAGGTCGAGGAGCTCGGTGGCGGTGGGTGCGGTCACGATCCGCTGGTTCGATTCGAGCCGTTCGATCGCCGCGACGATGTGCCGGTCGCGGTAGTCGGCGTTGGCGAGACGGACATCGGTCATCTGGACGGCGTCCTGTCGTCGGTTGTCGGTCAGCTCGGGGACACGGTCGCCGAGGGTGTCGACGAGGTGCGCCCACAGTCCGCCGGCTTCAACGGCACGGTGTTGGGCGGGGTCGCCGATCGTGACCATCCGGGCCCCGGCCGCCTCGATAGCGTGGACGAGGGCGTGGTGGTCGCGGTTCGAGAGGGTCGATGCTTCATCGACGATCAGCACC
>JANPDB010000726.1:0-21404 GCA_031431255.1 Acidimicrobiia bacterium
CCCGAGATCGAACGGCTTGTCGAACTTCACCGTGACCTTGCTGCCCACTCCTCCAGTGGGGCTCGGCGCGGCCGACCAGAAGGTGTTGTTGCCGTTGTCGATCAACAGTCCGGCGGCGTGATCCGGCGACGAGGATGTGGCACTCGCCGACGATGCCCGGACCGGGTCGTACACCGGCTTGGCGACCTCGCGGACCTTGTTCAGAACGGTCTGGCGAACGTTCGGGAGATGGAGCTTCTGACGGATCGGTTCAACGCCGAAACCGAGCATGGCGACCACGCCCAGCATCGCCCCAACGCGCAAGAGCTTCGCGTTGAGACGAAACCAGGCCACGCGCGTCTTGGTCGCGAGACCTGCACCCGCTCCGGCGGACCCGGCCTTCGGCCGATGCCCGGCTTCGAACGTCTTCGGTTTGCGGGAGAACTTCCGTCGCAGACGAGCGAAGAATCCGAGCTTTGCCACCACTGCCTCGGCGAGCGTCGTTCCGCAGCGGCGGCAGAACTTGCGACTCGGGGGGTTGCCGGTCCCGCATTGTCCACAGACGAGGTCACCCGGGTTCAGATCCCTTGACGCGGACCTCTTCGGTGCGGGGCGGGCCTTCTCGGACCCGGGCAGCTGTGCGCCGGGCTGTTCGCCACCCCCTGTCGCGTCGACCTTCGGGGCCTCCGACGACTTGGCCTTCGGTTTCGCCGCAGAGGGGACGGTCCCACCCACTGCTGTCAATACGGCTGTTGTCGGTGTCGGTTTCGCCACGAGTGCCGACGCTCTGCGCAGCGCTTCTTCTCTTGCGCGCACCGCGGCATCGGCTTCGGCCTGTTGACGTGTCTGCTCCGCTTCGGCACGCGCCCTGGCCGCTGCGGCTTCCGCACGGAGACGCATTGCCTCGGCCTCCGCCGTCTTGGCCTGCGCGTCTGCCTCGGCCTTCGCCCGGATGGCGTTCGCTTCGGCTTCAGCATCCGCCGTTCGGCGCGCTGCCGCGGCATCCTCCTCCGCCCTGCGCGCAGCTTCGGCACGTGCTCGTTCACCGTCGAGATCGGCCTGCGCCTTCGCACTGGCGATCAACTGTTCGGCGTTTCGACCCTCGGCCTCGCTCCGCAAACGGGCCGATTCGGCTCGCGCCGCGGCAGCCTCGGCGCGCGCCTTCGCCATTTCCTCCTGAGCAATCGCCGTTGCTGCCTCAGCCTCCCCGCGAACCTTCAACGCATCAGCATCAGCCGCCTCGCGAGCAGCGATCGCAGCAGCGATCGCGTCTTGTTCTTGCGCTGCGCGCAACGCTGCCGCAGCAGCAGCGCTTGCCGCGATCGACAGCCGCTCCTCGGCCTCACGGCGAACAGCCTCGGCCTCGGCCTCACGCTGATTCGCCGCCTCGGCTGCGTCGGCTGCCGCACGTGCTTCTTCCTCGGCCTTCGAACGGGCGGCGGCCGCAGTGACTTCAGCCTGAAGACGGTTCGCCTCGATTTCTTCCAACCGACGGGCCTGCTCACGCGCGACCGCTTCCTCTGCGGCTTGTTCGCGACGAGCGCGTTCGGCCCGCTCCGCAACTTGTCGCTCACGCTCCGCCTCCGCCGCGGCCAATCGTGCCGCTTCGACCTCGCGCTCAGCCCGCGCCGCCGCCGCCTCTGCCTCACTTCGTTCGAGTTCCGCCTTCTCCACAGCACGCCGGGCTTCTTCTTTGGCCGCCATCGCTCGTTCCGCTTCGAGCGACGCCTGACGCTCAGCGACCACCCGATCGGCAACTGACTGGTCCGAAGCCACCTCGACCGCGATCTCCTCGCGCACGGTCTGGCGGTAGTCCTCGATCGACTCCTCGTCGACGCCGAGACCTTTGCGGACTCGCTGGATGAGTGTCGGATCGGCACTTGCTTCGGAATAGGTCGTCGCCGTGGTGACCGCCGCTTCGGGCTTGGCGCCCACCCATTCGAGGAACGAACCACACGACCCGCAGAACTGATCGTCGGTCTCGTTCTCGTGGCCGCAGTCTTTGCAGATGATCATCGTGTCCCTCTGGTCACTTGATAGGCGGTCACCCGATTCCTGACCGTTGCCCGCAAATCGTGCGAACACATCATCGTTGACCGAGACCTCTCGGAAAGTCTGACGCATCCGAACGTCGCACACCATGATCTTCCCTTCGGTGACCACCACCCGCCGAGGCCGTGAACGGTCGGCTTGCGGTGGGATCGGGCGTTTCGAACCGGGCCGAAGAGTCGCGCCGATTCATCCGGCATCGATCACCTCAACAACAGCCGGAAGATGAGCGGGTCGACTCGAAGCGACTAGATGCTCGAGGCGTGCAGTGTCGATCGGAAAAGAGTCGGTTGCCCGGACACGCACGACAAAGGCACTCGCCTCGGTACCTGGGAGATCAGCATGCGGGGTGAGCGAATACGCCACCGCACCGCCCTCGATCAGCTCCACCTCAGCTCCGGTGTAGAGCGACACGAGGCGTTGCATGCCCTCCGCAGTGCCACGCTTCGCGTACAGGCCGACGATCTCGTGGACCATCGTTCGGCGGCGTTCGATCGGCCATTCACCGTCCAGGAGCAACCCGACCCAACCGCCGAGCCAGTGGAGAATGTCCTCGGGCGAGAGATCAGCGTCGAAATAGGCATCTTGGCAATCGAGCGTCAACTGGATGGGTGCCAGGACCGAGTCGAACGCTTGCGTGAAACGCATGGCGAAGTCGTTCTCCTGGTAGATCGACGGCAGGAGGCCGCCCAACGGATGCGGTGTCGCGAGATCGTCGATGGCCCCCCGCATCAGGTCACCTGTCCGGGAAGGAGAGTCACTGCCTCGGCGAGCACCTGGTGGTCGTAGCTGAACACCAGCGCGTTGGGCGCGATGTCAATCCGTTGCGTCGCCTGGCCCCGCTGACCCGTGATGGGATCGGCGCCGAACAGGCGGGCGTCTTCAACGAGTTCAAGCCCCGGAATCCGTTGGAGCACCGCATACACCTCGCCCAGGAGGAGCGGTCGGCCAAATGGCCATCCGGAACCGTTCGGGCCTCCTTCCAGGGGGCTGAAGTACCGGTAGAGGGCTGTCGATGCGAGCTCCTGCAGGCGTACGGGGCTCTGATCCGCACGACACCTGATCCGGGCGACAACGGTCACGCCCTGGTAGACCGGCGGTTCCACACTGATACGCGTCCCTATCAATCGCCTCCGATCGAGAGCCTCCGCGATGCGGGCCATGCTTGCCTCCGCGGGAAGCAGTTGTTCAAAGCGTATTCGGCCGGCTTCCGTTGGCACATCGGGCACCACGAGCACCCGCACTGCTCCCGCAGCCAGGCCATCGGTTCCGGCCGAAACGCATTTCACGCGGGCAACTTCGGGGGCGGCCTCCCGAGAGAGCTCTTCGAAGTCTTCGACCGTGACCGCTCGACCGCGCGTGCGCAACATGATCGGACCACGAAGCTTTGCGTGGTCGAGACTCTCCGCGTCACGACCCCCGACCCCCGCATGACGGTTCACTACTCGAGCGACCCCGGGAATCGACGACGACAATATGCAGACAGCGAGTCGGCTCACATTGCCGGCCTCGCCACCCCCGACGGCGAAGCGTCGGAGGCGCGCACTTGAGCCCTTCGCGGGGATCGCTCCGAATCCCCGCAGGGTGCCATCCTCCTGACGAAGCGCAGGGCCGAGAATCACCTCGCCCTCAACTCCATCGATCTGATAGTGGCGGTCCGTCGGGGAACTATCGGCGAAGTGCGGTACCTCGGACCAGCGGGCCCAGCCGTCTTCCTCCGAGACTTCGAGAAACGTGTCGTCATGGCGCACGATAGGACGGTGCTGCAACGGGAACCGCTGTCCGGGTGAGCCATCGGACGACCCGAGCACCTCCTCGTCGACAACGCGTGCGTGGACGGCGTCGGAGGTACCTCCCATTGTATGCGCGCGGATATCTGTCAGCAACGGACTGCTGCTGTACACCGGCTGGTTCTCGACCGCTTCGACGACCCGCGCCCGAACCCATGCGGCCCGCTGCTTGGCCATGATCGATGGACTGTGGCCACGAGGGAGATGGAGCACCACTTCCCCATCACGATTCAGACCACCGGTCGTGTCGCGTTCGAGTTCACAGCGAACCCACTCATCGCCGGTCCAGGCTTCCCAGACCAACGGGGGGCTGTCTGGGTCAACGCCCACTCCTTCGATCGTGCACTTCACCGTGAGTACCAAGATGTTCCGCGGTGCGGCTTCCGTGAGTCCGATGTACAGCGCGTCGTCTTGTTTCGGTGGGATCGCGAAACACGAGAATCCACTTCGCTTCACCATCTCGTCGTCGTGGCTTCGTGTTCGATCGGGTTCGATCGACGATCGCACGTTCTGTACCGAAACCGGAATCACGGCAAGGTCCTCGACAGTAGTGAACTCGATCGCCTCTTCCCGTTCGGTGCGGCGCGTCGCCACCTCGGTTCCTAGAGGGATACGACGGACCTCCGTGGGGATCGAGGACATCCAGAACGTCACGGGGACCTTGGCCGGCGAGGGCGGAGAACGACGAACACCGATGAGTTCGAGAAACTTCACGTAGTTGCGGTCAGGCACCCGGTTGAGCCGATAGATCAGTTGGTCGGTCATCTGTGCGAACAATTCGATGAGGGTCACACCGGGATCGGAGACATTGTGGTCGGTCCATTCCGGGCAACGCTGCTGCACGAAACGTTTCGCATCATCGACAAGGTCCTGGAACCGTCGATCGTCGAGGTTGGGGGCGGGCAACGACATTGGGGCTCCTGGTGCTATTCGGCCGGGATCGTGTAGAAGGGGAACACGAGGTTGCGTGGGCTGTTCGTGTCATTCACCCGGTACTGAATATCGATGTAGACGACGGATTGATCGTCCTGGTCATAGGAAACGTCGACCGCATCCACCGTGATGCGTGACTCCCATCGCTCGAGTGACTCTCGCACCTCGAAGGCCAGCAAACCCGCCGTCCCGGCAGTGACCGGAGCAAAGACGTAGTCGTGAATCCGGCAACCGAAGTCCGGCCGCATCGCCCGTTCGCCGTACGATGTGGCCAACACGATGCGAATCGACTCCTCGATCTCCCGTTCGTCGGATACGAAGGCGATCGCTCCGCGTGAATCCGTGCGCAGCGGGAAACCCCAACCGCGGCCGACGAACTCGTTACGCACGGCGCGACCGCATTCCAGACGGCGCTACCCGTAGCTGACGGTTTCGTGCGGTGGGAGGCAAACGGTTCATCGGTTCCTGTCCATCAGTTGAGAGTGATCAATCCGCCATCGACGTCGACGGTTCCCGAGCCTTCGATTTTCACCATCGCACCCTTGATCGTGGCGTTCGCGCCGGCCTCCATCGTGATGTCCTTGGTGGCTTTGAACATGATGTTGTCGTAGGACTCGATGACGATGTCCTTCCGGGACGTGATGTGCACGGTCCCGTCGGACTTCACCGCGATATCCGTCTCCGTCTGGTTCAACTTGAGCTTCAGCTTCCCGTCACCGGTGGCGAGAAGGACGCCCTTCTTGTTGTCCCCATCGAACATCACCACGGAATGCCCGTCGCGACTGCGGAAACCCTTGATGACTCCGAGCCCGGCGCCGTCATAGAGCTGGTCTCCCCTGCCGTCGGCAACCGAATCACGCCCGTTGTAGAGCGTCCCCACGACATACGGGCGTCGCACATCACCCTGTTCGAATGCGACCAGCACTTCGTCGTCGACCTCCGGCAGCCATACGAACCCGCGCTGGTCACCGGCCGCCGGCAGAGCCATCCGCGCCCACCACGACTCGTAGTCGTCGGACAGCCACGGAAACTTCAGTTTCACCCGGTGCATGCCTTCAGGGTCCTGAGTGTTCGTCACGAGACCCACGACCACGCCGTAGATCGGCGGACCACCAGCCGACGAAGCCCCACTCGTCGCGCCCATCGACGACAGCCCGAGCAGTGATCGCTCCTGGCGACCGGCGACCGAGAACGAGGTCTTGTAGCCCTGCCCGTCGAAGAAGTGTCGGCTCCCGGTAACCGTCCACGTACCGACGAACGGGGCAGCCACGGCCGAGATGCTCAGCGCGGCTCCCGCTTTCAGCTTCTGGTTTCCGATGGCGACGCCATCGGCCTCGCCCAACGCAGAAGAGATCTGACGCGCCATTCCTTTGGCCGCCTGGTCGGCTTCCGTCTGCGTTCCGATCACCCGATCGGTGACGACATAGGTCTTCGTCCCCTTCAGCGCGCCGCCCAACGCAACCGGTTTCGAGGGAATCTCGGGCGCGTTGTTCTCGTCGTCCGGGGTCGTCGTCCCGATAACGGCTTCCTTGTCCATGTAGTTCCAGCCGCGCGACTCGACTTTCTTCACCTGAGCGACCGCCGAGATACGAGGGTGGAATTCAAGGAGGTCAGCCCCGAAGACCATCTGGAGCGCATGGGACGAGTCGAGGTTGCCCGTGCCGGGGGCTCCCACATTCACGTTTGCCTGCCGGAAGAAGAACTTCCCGTCGGAAACCCCTGTCTCGAACCCGATTTCTCGGGCTCGGGCCTTGATGAACTCCCAATCTGTGAGGTTGACCTGCGACACGTGATCGTGGACCATTCGCGAATCCTCGATCTCGCCGAGCTCGAGTTGGCATCGCTCGGCAAGGCGTTTTGCAATATCGGAATCGGTACGGTTCAGGTACGCCTCGGTATGACGGCCACGGTGCATCCGATGGGACGCATCGTAAGCACGCACAACAACGCGCTGACCGAGTGAGTCGTAATCTGCTTCGAGGCCCGTGATCTCTCCCTGGAACAGCGGCGAGGTGCCATCGGCCCCACCCTTCCCCGACGAGACGACAGCGACTTCTATCTTCTTCCCAATGGCAACATGCGCCTTGTCGAGCCCGTCGCGGCCGGGATCGCGAATGACGATTGTCAACTTGTCCGGTAGATGGAGATGGTCATCGATCACCAGGGAGTCGAAGACGTTGCAAACATCCTGCGAGATCTCGACGCCCTCGATCTTCACAACGGGCCAACCTTGACGTGTGCTCTGCGGCATGGCGATGCTCACCCCGAGAGGGTGGCCACGTCCTCGATCGGAGGAAGCAGCAGACGGGTTCCGGGACGGACGCGAAGCGGATCATCGATCCCGTTCGCAATCGCCAGACCCCGCCAGTATGAGCTTTGGTCGTAGTACCGGAACGCGATTAGGGGAAGGGAGTCTCCCTCGACGAGCAGGTGACTCTGGTGGCCGGCGAGTGACCCCGACGTCGGGTTCTGTTTCGCCGGATCCGCAGGAACTTCCTTCAGGCTGACCTTCACCGTTGCCCGCATCGGGGTGCCCTTGTCGTCAAAGAGCGTGAACGTTGCTTTGACCGAAGCGACGTAACATTTGAACCACGGCTTTCCCCATTGGAGGCATATCAGCGGCGGGCTCGGTTTCTTCGTGGTCCGGGTGCTCGATGTCGGACGGGTCCAGGAGATAAGTGTGCTCACATCCTTGGGGACGTCTCGCTTCTTGGATCGCGAAGCTCCAGAGAGATCCCACGCGTCGAGCAGCAAATCGAGATCCATCGAACGGGGATCGGGACCCTTGTACTGCGGCACCGATGCCTTCTTGTTTCCGGCCTGCGCCGGCTGCTCCCACTTCGCGCTCGCTCCGACATCGAGCTTCGTCGGGTTGAAAACGAACTCGACTTCGCTTTCGGTCGATTCCCCGTCGGTGTGGGGGTTCTCGACGACCATCAGCTTTCCGTATTCGAGTGTCATGCCGGCTTCCAATCAAACCCGTGGTAAATCAGCTCAAGCGTTTCCTTGGCGACGCCAGAGCCGTCCGTCGAGAAGTTAGGGCCGGTCCACTTGAGCGGATGGACCTCCTTCAACTCCCAGCGGCAAATGGCCTTGCCCATGACGTCGAAAAGGGTGATCGTCGCCTGTCCCCTCTTTTGTCCACCTTTGGCGTACTTGGAGAACCATGCCGCGGTCTTGCCGGAGTCTTTCGTCAGAAGCCGCGAAAGTTTGACGTTCGTGTACTTCACGCGACTGGGGAGTTTGTACACATACGAATTGTTCCCGCCCTCGACAACCTCCTCGACGGTGTATTCGGCGGCGAGTCCCTCGCATCCCGTGAACTGACCGAGATCGAGGCCATCGACCTGGACCGAGAACTGGGCGAGTGCGTTGGGATGGTCGGGTTTGAGGTCAGCCACGGCTCACCGCATCCCGTCCAGGGCAAAGCCGGCGCGTTCGCGGTCGTCGAGAAGCTCACGGCGCACACGCTGACGGATACGTTCGTACAGCTTCCCGGCCAATCGATCGAGCTCGGCATCCGCCTGCGCAGACGTGGGACCACTGGCCCCAGCGGCCCCTCCCGCCGCGGATTCATCCCCGCCTGCCGTCGATTCGCCCCCGCCGTTCGATGCGGGTGTGGGCGCCGTTTCAGGGTCGCCGTTCGCTTGCTCCGAGGATGGCGAAGCGTTGTTCGACTGGCCCGATGCCTGGGTCGCTCCGAGTTGAGGTTCACGTTGCAGCATGAGCGCAGCTGTGGAGGAAGCCTGCGCGGCCGCACGGTTCACGTTGACCACGGGCAGGGTGGTTGCCCGACCTGCAGAGGGATCAGGAGTTCGGAGAAGTGGGCCGGCTTCCCGGCCGATAGCGGCACCCGATCCAATGACAAGAAGACTCGGAACGGGATGCGTGTCCTGCCATTGCCGGAGCGGAACCGCCGGCTCGTCTTCGGAACGCTCGCCAGTTCGGACCTGCGAAGACTCCGAAGCGCCAGCGCTGCCACCGGAGGATTCGACGCGAGTGGTCGTTGCATTCGCGGTTCCGGGACTCGTCGGCGAACCAGACCCAGCGGGTGATCGTTGAGCGGACCCTGCCGGCGCGAGAGGTGCCGGTGACCAACCCGGCGGCTCCGTGGAACGCTGCGGCGAGAGAGCGGACGGAGTGTGACCCGAGGCGACTGGGCCCGTCGATGGTAGACGGCTCACGTTCGGGCTCGCGGTCGGCGTCACCATCGACTCACGACTGCCGGAGTGAGTCCGATTGTCCCGTCCAGATCCCGCAGGGCTCGACGAGTCGCTCGGAGCATCGACGCTGCGATTGATCAGCGCACCCGGTCCCGCTCCAGCATTCTCGTGGGTGCCTGGGTTCGGCGAATCGGAACCGGTCCCCCATCGGACTCGAACTGACGTCACACCGCGCTCGGTGCCCGCCACCGAAACCGGTGCCAACGATTCATCGAGCGAACGGTCGAGCCGCCGGTGCCCGACAAGCGGAGCATGTTCGACAAGTCCGCTCAGCACCAAGGCCGGCGCCGCGGGTGACTCGGGATCGGTCGACGTCGACCCATCGGCGTCGAGGTACGTCGCCCCTCGTGCAGCGGCGTGCGGCGATGACGGCGCGCTGGGTCCGGGCGACGCACGATCTGCGGACCTCCGAACAGAAGTCGAGTCCGGACCGCCCGACGCCGACGTGATTCCGCGCACACCTTCACCCGCCGTCGCGGACGTCACCCCGCCAACACCACCTTCCGCCGAACCTGTTGAGGATGATGAACCGGGAGCAAGCGGCATCTCTGATTCGTTCCAGCCGGCGAACGGATCGGACTCAGGCAGTCGCGAGATCGCCGACGGAGGCAACGCGTTCATAGGCATTCCCAAGCCAATTCGCCGGCCGACCGTCGGAAGTATCTCCGGAAGCGGAGACGTGGAAGGCCCGGCGGTGGCCTCGAACTCCCCTTCCCCGTCTTCACCCGAAGGTGACCGGGGAGCGACCTGGGCGGACTCCGCAAACGGCGCGGCCGTACCATCTGCAGTTCGCGCGACAACCGACGACGGCGAAGGTGAAGCCGTGGCCTCGAAAGCTGAGAGCGACACCGGCTCATTGGCCGATCGCACCTCGATGACCCGACGCTGACGAGCGGCAACCGGCATGTCGCTCGGAGAAGCTGACGTGCCGGGGTCGCCAGGGCTTCGTGCGATCAACGAGGACGCAGCAGATCCGGCCAGCGATGGAGCGGCAAAGGACAAAGCACTCGTCAGAGAAGTCGCGGGGGTGAAGTCCGAAAGTAGCGGTGACGTGACGCCGAGCGCTCGCAACGCCATCGGCTCGGTTGGAGGTTCGCGCCCCGCTTCAGACCCTGACCTCAGCGAGGCGGGTGACGGTGAGGACTGGAAAGACCTGTCAACGGGTTTGTTCGTCGATGGCCTCGCCGGCGATGTCGGTGTCGGGTAGTCCTCGGTCAAGGGGCCCTCGCTGGCTGCCGTCTTCCGGCGCAAGACGAGATCCGAACCCGCTATGTGGGTGACCGGGAGCAGTGCCCCTGCCGACGCCGACACCATGCGCAGCACCGACGCCACTGTGCCAATGGGACCGTCGGCGCGACGCTCATGGCCGAGAGGACGTGAGGTCGCGGCGAGCTGCGATACCGGGATATGCGCAGCGAGCGAGCGCTGCACCGCCATGTTCGCGGTGACCGGCATCGCGTTGTGCGCGAGCAACTCGGGCGGTGGCAACAGTCGCCAGCCTTGTGGTTCACGGGGTTGGCTGACGGCGGCCGTCGACTCCGCATCAGGCACCCGGTGGATCATCGACGTCGGATTTCCTGCGGGAGCGGTCGACGCGAGAGGACCATGATCAGTGTGTGCCGTACCGTCCAGGGGCGCGTCCGAACTCAGGACAGTCGCACTGTCGTCGCTTCGCCTCCACACCTGCCACCAGGCCATCTCTCACGCACCCCCACCCATGTCAGTCGCCTTCACCCATGCGCCGATTGATCGACGCGATCTCATCGACGAAACGCCGACGTGTCGGATGGTCAAGGTCCATGAGCTCGTTCATGGACCAGTGGAAGTGATATGCCACGTACGCGACCTCCTCATAGAGCCGGTCAGCCGCGTACGTCAGGATCCCCCCGACGAACCACCTGCCACATCCACGGCAAACGTGGAGTTGCATGAGGGACACTGCACGCTCGCACGTGTATGCCCTTCCTGGTTGATGCGTCGGTAGAGGTCCTGAAGGAAGGCCAGGTCCGAGGCGAACAGATTCTCGATGATGTCGCCGTGCACACTCGAGAGCGTCCCGAGTTTCGTGACAACTCGGGCGAGAAGCACGACCGACAGGTAGGCCGGGTTGTCCTTGACGCGCATGTCCGAGAGCGGGAGCAACTCGTCTCGAGCGGTCGCGAGACGCATCGTGCCGATTCGGTGCACGACACCTTCATCATCGACGAAGCCCCGTGGGAGCTCGAAGTCGTAGGTGGTCTGCAAGGCTCACTTCACTCGCTGCATACCCTCGTGCACGATCGTGACTTCTTCGAGCGCGAGGTTGTTGCTGGTTGCGTTGAGCTCGCCACCCTTGTACTTCGAGATCCAGGCCTCGACGAACTCATAGCGAACGACCTCGTTCGAACCCGAGGGATCCTTGATGACGATTGCGCCGGTGAGACGCTTGAACCCTCCGGGTCGCTTCCCGCCGATGTTCTGGGAGCCCAACGATTCGGCGAACTTCTTCCAGAGACCGGTGTCGGACGTCTGCCCCTTCTTCATCGTGACGGGCGTGTACTTGTTTGCTCCGGGAATCTTTCGGATGACCATCTTGCCGGTGCCGTCGGTTTCCTTCGACTCGATGATCTCCACTTCGACTTCGATACCGGAGCACTCCCGGAAGGAGCCGATCTGGACGCCGTCGAGCTCGAGGAAAAAGTTGAGACCTACTACCGGATCTTCACCAGCTGCCATGTTGGGACTTCACTTTCGTTCCAGGGTTTGGACTTGTAACGCTTCGATTCGGATTGCTATCGGCCCCAAGACCGACGATCCGGTCACTCGTTGGGTGTGCCGGAGAACTGAGCGATGCGGAACACAACGAACTCAGCCGGCTTCACAGGAGCAATGCCGATCTCGACAATGAGCTGCCCCACGTCGCGCACTTCCGGAGGATTCGTCTCCTCATCGCACTTCACGTAGAACGCTTGATCGGCGGTTTCGCCAAACAGTGCACCGGAGCGCCAGACGTTGAACAGAAACGCGTTGATGGTGCGCGACACGCGGGCCCACAATGCCTGGTCGTTGGGCTCGAACACGACCCACTGCGTTCCCTCGAAGATCGACTCCTCGACGAAGTTGAAGAGTCGCCGGACGTTCAGGTAGCGCCACTCGGGCTCGCTCGAAAGCGTACGGGCACCCCAAACGCGAATACCTCGACCCGGGAACGCCCGAATACAGTTGACGCCGATCGGATTGAGGAGATCGTGCTCGCCCTTGGTGATGTTCAGAGCGAGACCGACCGCACCTCGAACCACTTCATTGGCGGGTGCCTTGTGCACGCCACGCTCGTTGTCGTTGCGACTCCAGACACCGGCCATATGGCCGGACGGCGGAACCGGAGTGTTCTTGCCGGAGATGGGGTCGAACACGCGAATCCACGGCCAGTACAGGGCCGAGTACTTCGAGTCATACCCCGCCTTCCCCTGACGCCATTCGCGGATCTGCTGCGCGTTCATTGCCGGCGGCGCGTCGAGAATTGCCACCCGATCGCCCATGAGCTCACAGTGGTTCATCATTGCGGTCTGTACCGCTTGCACGCCTTCGAGATCGATCACGCCGCGCTCGTACAACGCCATCAAGTCAGGGCAGGCAACCATGGTGACGGGATCGACGGACTCGAGACCACCGAAGCCGGTGCGCTTCGCAGAATCGCCTACGTAGTCCGTGGCCTGGACACGAGCCGGAGCCGAAGCAGCGCCACCGGCAAGGGTGTAGGTGCCGTTCGCCGGGCGAACGAGCTCGCCGCCCTTTACTTCTTCGATCTGCAGAAGCTTCGACTGCGCGTTCACCACGGTGGCGACGTTCGTCTTGCCCTTCTTGATCGACACGTTGTCGAAAGTCTCCTCGGCTTGCGCGCCACGCTTCACGGTCAGCTTGAACGTATCTTCCGTGGCTTCCGTGGAGTCGGAGACCTCAACACTCAGATTGTTTCCAGCGGGACCCTCCGACGCGGCCTGCACACGAACGGCCGGCAGCCCTGCCTGCGCCGCCGATGGCAACTCGGCACGCGCCTTCGGCTGGCTTGCGCCCTCCTGCCCAATTCGCACCACGTAGGCCGTACCACCGCCATTCTGAAAGAAGCCGTACACCGCGTGACTCAGGTACGTTCCGTCAACGAAGTCACCGAACACGGTCTGGTATTGGGTCCAGTTCGTCACGAGCGTTGGCTCATTGAACGGGCCTTTCTCCGACAACCCGACGAAGGCCGCGACCGCTGTACCCACCCCCTCGATGGGCTGACTCCCTGACGGGACTTCTTCGACGTAGACGCCGGGTGACAGATACTGCGGCATAAAGGACCTCCGTGCGGGTCGCTCGGACCAGTGGTGAACCTATGGTCTTCGGCTGCGGCAGGTACGGGAAGGACCCCTCGGTCGGCCGGGAGCGCAGGCGAGGCTGCCCGATGAGGCAGCAACCGGTCGCAGCCGGGAGATTGAGGGACGTGCGAAAGAAGGCCACTGCAGGCTGAGTGTCCGCTTGGGGAGTGCGGTGCCTACGGCGGAGGAGCGTCGCTCGGAAGCTCCTTGCGGAGGACGATCCCACTGATCCGGGCGATCTGCAGACCAAGACTCGCAATGGTCTTCTCGGTGAATCCGGCGAACGTCAGATCCTTCAGATACTCCGTAGCGTTCTTCTTGGCGCCGGCGATGATCTCACCGAGTTGTTGGTTGAGTTGGCCCTTGGCGCCGTCCAGGGCCGAGATCGCCTTCTCCAGAGCGGGCTTGTCCTTCTCGAGCCTCGCCCGTTCGAGCAGGACGGCCATGTCGTCGAACAGTGCCCGCTTGCTGCCCTTCATCTCGACGCCGAACTGCCCGGCTGTGACGAGCAGACGGTCGGCGTACTTCGCCATACCTTTCGCCGCCTTCTCATCGAATGCCTTCTCCGGCAGGGCATGCGTCAACATGTAGAGGTCGTCCAGCACCGCCGTGTAGCCGAGGATCGGTGACATGGGCACGAAGCTTCCGTCGGGCCGAAGCGCTCGCTCCCTGCGGCTGACATGTTTGGCCCCACCGCCAGGGGTCATGTACGGCCCAGAGATGGACGCGTTCAGCTTTCCCTGTATCGCTGCCATCTGCTCACCGATCCTGGCCTGCCCCGCTACGTCGCCGGCCTTGTCGGCCAGCGCGAACTGGCTGTGGAGCGCATCGAGTTCGAGTTCCATCTGCTTGTAGAGCTGGTCCCCTCCGGCGAGGTGCTTCTGGACGTCGGCGAAGTCCACGTGCATATCCTTCGCCATCTTCTCGACCTCGGTCGTCGGTGTGCCTTTCCGCAATTCGTTGGCGAGATAGTCCGTCGACAGCTTCTTCAGTTCCCCGGATCGGGCCGTGACTTCGGCCATGTCGACCCCGGCGGCCGTCGCCAAGCGCTTCACTTCGTCCACCGGCATGTTGTCCCTGAGCATCTTGGCGAAGACATTCAACTCGGCCTCTTTGACGATGCGCTTGCCTGCGTCGCGAGCGGTCTTGCCTCCGAGCTTCTTCAACGGCTCTTCGAACAAATGCATCCGCGCCGGGTCGGCAAAGATGTCCGCGTCCAGGAGCTTCTTCCAGCCCGGGCCGAACTCCTCTTCCACGAGACGAATCGCGGCGTTGCGGTGCTGTGTGGAAAGCGGCCCGATGAAGCTGACGTCGACATCACTGGCGAAGCTCGGCGTGCCGGTCCGGACCATCTTCGGTGTTGCCGCCTCGCCCAGCTCGGAACCAAGGTCCCCGACCCGGCTCTTCACTTTCTCCCCGAGACTGGCAACTGCTTTCCGCGCCAACTCTCCATCGCCGTGCCGAGCAGAGCGCCCTCCTGGCTCGTCTGCAACATCCTGGCGACCTTGGCCCAGTCTCCACCCATGCTGCCGACCAGCGAAGCGGCGTTTCCGCCGAATGCGTCCAAGTTGGACTTCATGCCCTCGGCGAACTGCATCGCTGCCGCTCTGTCACCCTTCGCGGCCTTGGCGGCCAGATCCTCGAGATCCGTCACCATTTTCTTGACCAGCGCCGGATCGATGTCGAAGTGCTTGGCCACCGCCGACGCATCCTTCAGGATCTGTTCGCCCAGTTGCTTGCTGGCGGCTCCGGCAGTCTCCCGAACGCCCTCCTTGACCGCAGCCTTGCCGAGGTCTTTGGCCATCTCTTTGGTGACGGTCTTGGTCAGACCCTTCCGCCCGGCCTTCCAAGCCGCCTTGACACCGTCGCCGATCAGAGGGATGAAACCGATCATCGCGAGGGCTGTCTGCAACTTGCCGTCCTTGGCACCACTGGTCCACATCTTTGTGGATGCCTACGGCGACGTCACGAGCATCAGCGACCTGCCCGACAACCGGCACGCAACCGAGGACGATCTGCCCGAACGTCATCACCGCGTCCGGGTCCTCGAATCCGTCGCCGATGATGGCGCCGATGGCGAACTTCTCGTACTCGTTGAGTACGGCGGGCGCCCCCCAGCCTTGACCTCTCTTTCATGGCCGCCCGTCCATCGAGGACCTTCTGAAGGTCGGCGAGTTGGGCGGACTGCAGCTTGAGATTCGGAAAGGTCTTTGCGAAGAACTCGGCAGCATCGGGAGGCTTGAACTTCGTTCGTGCAGGTGCTCCCGCCGGCCTTCGCTGAATGGTCGCAGTCCGCTGGACATCCGCCGACCGGTCTATCGGCGCTGACCCGTCGTGGCCCGTCGGCGAAGGTCGGCGAAACGTCGCAGCCCCGTGATTGTGCTGTCGCAGCGTCTGCGCCAGGACGCGATTCCCGGCGAGTCGCTGGAGTGCGGCTGCCCCGCTTGGCGTGGGAGCAAATGGTGCACTGGTGCGACGACGGACACTCCGCACCGCGTCGCGGTTGGAAATGCCGGGAGCTTCATCAGCGACCGTCGATTCGACAACGCCTGGTCATTCGACAGCCGGCGTGCCTCCATCGATGGAATCAGAATGCTCCATGGCTTCGCAGCTTTGGTCGCTAGTCGACTTCAGCGTCCGCGTCGCGTTGGGCAGACCGTTGGACGGCGGTGTCGGCGACTGCATCGGCCTCGCGTTCTTCGGAGGTATCCGCAGCCCCGACCGACATGCCGCCTTCCCCACCAGACATCGAGCGCTGCTGGACGACGTGGGTCAGCTCGTGGGCCAGCAGGCGCTGCGTCGAGGAGCTTCCCGGCGAATACTGATCGGAACGGACGAAGACGTCGTTGCCAGTCGTGAAGGCCTTCGCGGTGATCGCGTGGTTCAGCTGGTCCGACTCGGTTCCGACGTGTACGCGGACACCGTCGAGCGGCGCACCGAGCGTGTCCTCCATGTGCTCCTTCGTCGAGGAGTCGAGCGCGCTTCCGCCACCACGTTGGGAGTTGATCCGCTCCGACAACCCGCTCGACACGTCGCCACCAGCGAGTCCAACCTCCGGTGCTCGCTGCGTCACGGCGCCGTCGTGTTTCGCCTGCACTTCCTCCTCCTCTTCGGGGGCTGAATCCCGTTGCGCACGTCCCAGCGCCGATGCATCGTGCTTGGCCTGGAGTTCGTCCTCTTCCACCTCAGCGGCCCCTTCGCGTTGCGCCACAGCGCCACCCGCCGAGGTGTCGTGTTTCGCTTGAACCTCCTCTTCCTCGGGCGAGACCTCGCGTTGGAGCAGTCGTGCGATCGCCGCGTTTCCTATCGACGAGTGAAGTCCAGCGAAGGGAAGAACGGCATCGCCGTCCTGCGATTGCGGGCGACGGGTGCGGACACCCTCAACGGTCAGATGGTCAAAATCAGCCATATCGACTCCTTCTTACAAAACGGCGAGAACTCGTTCGAAGTGATCATGACGTGAGGAGCGCATGCCAATGGCCGAACTCGCTCGGGGTGAAGAGCCTTCCGAGTTTGCGGTACTCCTGGGCCGTCGCTCGCACAAGGTCACCCATCGACAGCGCTCGTTCATCGGAGGCGGCAAGAAACGCAGCCGAGACCGCGATGTTGCGGATGTTCCCGCCGGAAAGGCGAAACCTGGCCGCAAGGAACTCGAGATCGATGTCGTCGTTGCGGGGTATCCGGCGTCCAATGCAACGATCCCAAAGCACCAGACGGTCCGCTTCCTCGGGCTCGGGAAAGTCGACGACCACATCCAGACGTCGCGTGAAGGCATCATCGATGTTCGTGCGGAGATTTGTCGCCAACACCGCGACACCTTCGTAGGTTTCCAGCCGCTGAAGAAGGTAGGCGACCTCGACGTTTGCATATCTGTCCTTCGCATCGCTCACCTCGGACCTCTTGCCGAAGAGCGCATCGGCCTCATCGAAGAGAATCACTCCGTTCACCCCCTCGGCTGCGGCGAATATCTTCTCGAGGTTCTTCTCCGTCTCGCCGATGTACTTGTCGACGACAGTCGCCAGGTTCACTTGGTAGAGATCGAGGCCTAAGGATCCGGCGAGCGCCTCAGCCGCCATGGTCTTGCCCACCCCGCTGGGCCCTGCGAACAAGGACACGACGCCCAGCCGGCGATTGTTCTTGCCGCCCATCCCCCATTCGCCGTGGACCTGATCACGCCGCCGGTACCGGGTCTCGACTTCATACAACAGCGATGTCACATCCTCGGGGAGCACAAGATCGTCCCACGTCACCATTGGGGAAAGTCTCCGGGCGAGACGCTCCAGTCGCGAAGAATTCTTCGCTCTCGCCGCGTTGCTGACGTCGTCGAGGGCGACCGCGCGCGACGCTCCGGTGGCTCGTCGATGAGCGAGCTCCGATGCTCGCACGATCTGATCAGGCCGCAGGCGAAGCTGACGAGTCGCCTCGCTCAACTGCTCCCGGTCGAGTTCCGGGAACTGCGCTCTCCACAGCGACTCCATCATCTCGGAGTCGGGCCTCGGAACAACTTCTGTCACGATCGGCTTGTGCGACCACGATGGATCCCATGGGTGGGACCCCACGATGAACCCTGGCCAGTCCGAGTCGGCCAACACGCGCAGTACTTCAGGGTTGGCATCAGCCACCGCTTCGGAGACGGAAACGACCAGTCCGCGATTCGTCAGACGCGCTTCGCGAATGGCTGCGACAACGACCGACAACGGATCTGCCTCGCCCGCGCCGGAGATCTCGAGCGAGAGGGCTTCCAAGCCGATCGACGCAAGCGCACTGGATCCGAGAGCGAGACCGATACCAACGCCGGCGTCCTGCAGATACACGGGCGTGACCCCATCTGTCAGGCCACGGCCGAGACGGGGCGCATCCGGCATAGCAAGAACCACCGATGGCAGGCGAGAGCGCTCGACCTGTACTTCGATACGATCATCGCCGAGCAGGTGACCGAGAACGCGGTCCGGCACTCGCAGCGGTCGGGTGAGCAGTGGACGCCCCGGCTCGTCGACCGTGAGGAGCCCGTGCCTGATCAGCGGTGCCTCCATCGAGAGTCGACGACGCGCCCACGCGTTCGCTGAGCCGTGGCCAGTCAGCTCCAGGGCCAGCCCGACACTCGGTCGCCGGCGGGTGATGTCGTCGTGCAAGTAACCGAACAGCTTCTCGAAGCGCTGCTCGATGTCAGGTGCTGCAGCGATGATCAGGACATCCAGATCAAAGGAGTTGAGCCCGAAGTTGCGCACAAGATCACCCGAACGCGTGCCGCCAGCGGGAAGATCGATGGACGCCATCGGGCGTGTGCGCGGCGACACTGCGCGCTCACCGTTCTCGGCCGCGAGTGCGTCGGCTTCTTCATCCGACACGTAAAGGCCGCGATACGGATCGTCAGGAAGCGGGTCGTTCGCCCGCCGCTCGTCGACGAGGCGACGCACGTGCACCGACAGCACACGAAGTCGATCGGCGACTCCTTGATCGAACACGTCGACCAGCCTCTCGAGGCTGATCGTGTCCGACTCGGAACTGAGCAATGAGGTCACGTCGAACTCCGTGGTTCGTTCCGTTTCGCCTTCGAACCGGAGGCAGCTCCGGCGTTCGCCTCGTCGCTGGACGCAGCTCCACCGGAGTTCTCATTCTTGAGCCGGTCCTCCTCAAGTTCGGCTGCGCTCGGTTCATGCACTGCGAAGCCGAATCGTCGACCCGGCACGCGCTTGCTTCCTCCGATGCCCTCCTCGCGACCGACCGCTTCCGCGCGACGATCGAGCAGGGTCGACCGCGGCTTCGGCCCACGGGCGGCGCGGCCAACCGGCCCGGGTTTCGCCCGTCGATGGCCGCCCTCGCGATCCTCTGCCGAGGCACCGCTTTCCGGATCACCGACATGCACGCTCGGTGCCTCCACAACCGGCGGACCAAATGGTTGCGATCCCGTCGACTCGAACGGTACGACGAGGACCAGATCAAGCGATGGCTTCAGTTCACCGCCCAGTGCCGACCAGATGTCGGAGATCGAACGCTCCTGCGCGAGCGGCCGACCGATCGTCAGAAACACTTCTCGCTCACTTCGAGCGAGCGCGCCGGCGAGAACTTCGTGTGGAAGCGCGTGGACCTCGAGAAACCCCATGAGGACACTGCCCAAGAGGCGGTGCTCGTCTTCGGGCCGCTGCGTCCACGCCGTGATCAGGTACGAGCAGTTGTACCAACGGGTAGCAAACGGACGGCCCGTCACCAAACCGTCTGCACCGCGACTGTCTTCCAGGAGCGCCTGTCGTCGGTCAAGGTTCTCGCGGATGTCGTAGAGGAACACGTCGAGGGCCGGGCTGTTGCGTCGAGCCGCCCAGTCCCGGGTCGGAGCGTCGAACACAACCTCGACGTCGTTCGTGATTTGCGCCCGGGCGCGAAGAAAGGCGCGTACGGAGTCGTCCACATCCTGCAGCACCCCACCATCTTGCGGGGCCGAAACGCGCAACGGGCTTACCCCGGTGCGACCGTTCGGGTAGCGAACCCTGCCCGAAGGGGCAGCGCACCCGACCGCCTGGTCGAAGGAGACCACTCACCCGGTAGTGGCGGTGCCGGACTCCATTCCAGCGGGGAATGGCGCCGGGTGGACAGAGTTGACATCCTGGGCGGCGCACGTTCGCACCAGTTCGTGAATCCCCCGGAAAGCACCTATGACCCACCCCCCGACTCCGGACACCGTCACCCGACACGGTCTGGCCGTCGCCGCCACATTGGCCGCGTTCATCGAGACAGAGGCGCTTCCCGGGACGGGTATCGATGCGGATCGGTTCTGGTCTGGCTTCGCTTCGATCGTCGCCACCATGAGCCCGAGGAATCGAACGCTGCTCGAACGGCGAGCAGAGCTCCAAGGCCTTCTCGACGAGTGGCACCGTGCCCGCGCCGGGCAACCCCACGACCATGCGGGCTACCGCTCCTTCCTCACCGACATCGGCTACCTCCTCGCGGAGGGTCCCGCGTTCGAGATCACCACGGCCGACGTCGACGACGAGCTCGCGGTGTTCGCCGGCCCTCAGCTCGTGGTGCCGGTCACCAACGCCCGGTACGCACTCAACGCCGCCAACGCCCGCTGGGGTTCGCTCTACGACGCTTTGTACGGAACCGACGCACTCGGCGACCTCCCGCCCAGTGGGCCGTATGACACGGAGCGGGGCGGTCGCGTCATTGCGTGGGCGCGCACGCTGCTCGACGACGCGGTGCCGCTCGCCTCTGGGTCCCACGCCGATGTCATCGGCTACCGCGTCGTCGATGGAGCCCTTGTGGCGACGTCGAGCGATGGTCGGACTTCGCCGCTGCGGAACGCGATGGCGTTCACCGGCCATCGAGGTTCTGGGTCTGCGCCGTCGGGAGTGCTGCTGACGAACCACGGCCTGCGCATCGAGGTCGTGATCGACCGATCCCACAGCGTCGGTTCGACCGATCCGGCCGGGATCGCCGATCTGTTGCTCGAGTCGGCCGTGAGCACGATCATCGACTTCGAGGACTCGATCGCCGCCGTAGATGCCGAGGACAAGGTCGGCGCGTACCGGAACTGGCTCGGCCTCATGGACGGGACGCTGACCGAAACCGTCTCCAAGGGCGCGCAGACCTTCGAGCGGCGGCTTGCGCCGAACCGCTCGTGGACCGGGGCGAACGGCTCGCCCTTCGAGGTGCGGGGGCGATCGGTCCTCCTCGCCCGCAACGTCGGTCACCTCATGACCACGCCAGCGGTACGCGACGCGAACGGCGCCGAGGTGTTCGAGGGGTTGCTCGACGCCATGGTGACCGTCGTGATCGCCATGCACGACCGTAACCGCCCGGCGCCGGAGCGGAATTCTGCCCACGGCTCGGTCTACATCGTGAAGCCGAAGATGCACGGGCCCGCCGAAGTGGCGTTCGCGTGTGAGGTGTTCACTGCGGTCGAACGTGTCCTCGGTCTCGCCACCGACACCGTGAAGATCGGCATCATGGATGAGGAGCGTCGCACCACGGTCAACCTCCTCGAGTGCGTTCGTGCGGCGAAGTCGCGGGTGGTGTTCGTCAACACCGGGTTCCTCGACCGCACCGGCGACGAGATCCACACATCAATGGAGGCCGGGCCGATGATCCCGAAG
>JANPDB010000727.1:0-1545 GCA_031431255.1 Acidimicrobiia bacterium
CTCGGCACCTACCAGCCAGCCTTCTCGGAGACGATTCCCGGTGCTGCCGGGCAACCCCACCAGACGTTCTCGCCGGCCGGTCACTTCATCCAGGACGACTGCGGCCCGGAACTGGTCGACGCGATCCTCGCCTGGATCGGCTGAGCAGCTTCGGGCCGATCGTTCCGCCCTCACGACGCACGGTTTGCCGCATCCGGACCGAACGAGCAAACGAGCGAACAACTACGCGCACTCGGTGATCGGGCTACATCACCAGTCGGTGGGCTTGTAGTCCTTGAGGAACTGCCCCCACACGTGGACCCCGTTGTTGATGCCGTTGATGATGGGGTCGACGATGCGGGCAGCGCCATCGACGATGTCGAGGGGAGGTCGGAATCCGTGCTCGGCCGTCTTGCGTTCGGCGATGTGGGCCGGATCCTCGTCGCTCACCCACCCGGTGTCCACGCTGTTCATGTGGATGCCCGACTGTTGATAGTCGGCGGCAGATGTGCGGGTCATCATGTTCAGCGCGGCCTTCGCCATGTTCGTGTGAGGGTGGCGCGTCGTCTTGAACCGCCGATAGAACTGGCCCTCCATCGCCGACACGTTCACGATGTGCTTGTCGCGATTCGGCGTGCGAAGCATCAGCGGCTTGAGTCGCGCGTTGAGGACGAATGGCGCAACGGCATTCACGAGCTGGGTCTCGAGGAGCTCAACCGATGACACCTCATCGAGCAGGAGACGCCAGGAGTTGTGCTTGCGAAGATCGACCTGCTGGAGATCGGCGTCGAGTCGACCCTCCGGGAACAACTGCTCTGCGTACGTACCATCTCCAGGGAGCAGTTCGGCCTGGCTCAACTCGGCGGCACGGGTAAGTCCGATGACCGCTTCAGCGGTGCCGTGGGCGGTGCCGGTGGCGGCGGACGCGACCACCGGCAGCATGTCCTCCCGACGGACCCCCTCGTACGCGCCGACCAGCGCACGCACGTGCGCGGGCATCGCGGCCGCCGACGCAGTCTCCAGCGCCAGCATGTGCCGATAGAACTCCGGTGGGCGACGGACCGTCTGGCAGGCGTTGCTGATGATGAAGTCGAGCCGCGCCGTGGTGGCGAGGAGATGGGTACAGAACGCCTCGACGCTCGGGGTGTGGCGAAGATCGAGGCCGTAGACCTCGAGACGGTGGCTCCAGTCGCTGAAGTCCGCCTCCTGGGCATAGCGAGCCGCGCAGTCGCGGGCGAACCGCGTGGTCACGATCAGGTGCGCCCCCGCTCGGAGGAGCTTGATGCCGGCCTGGTATCCGATCTTCACGCGTCCGCCGGTCAGCAGCGCAACCCGGCCGGAGAGGTCGGCCGTATCCGAACGCTTCTGGAAGTTGAACTCGCCGCAACCGACGCACAGTTGGTCGTAGAACGGGTGAACGTCCGAGAATTTTCGTTTGCACACATAACAATGCACGCGGTCACCCAACGAACGCCCGGCTCCGTCGGGGCGATCCCCGGCATCCGACTCGTCCGCCATGTCTTCGGGCACGGCGTCGGCACCGACCAGTTCAGGCGCGAACACGTT
>JANPDB010000728.1:0-6779 GCA_031431255.1 Acidimicrobiia bacterium
GGCGACGGTGGCGGGTCGATCCGCATTCCCGCCGGGTTCTGCGGGCTTGTGGGCCTGAAGGTCACGTACGGTCGGATCCCGAACGGTCCGAGTGCCGAGATGGGCAACCTGACCGCGGTACCGGGTTGTGTTTCTCGCAGCGTCCGGGACACCGCCCGCTGGCTTGATGTCACGAACGGACCGGATCTCCGAACGCCTCTCGCACTCCCACGGTTCGAAGGATTCGAAGCCGGCATCGGTTCACACCGCGAGGAACTCCGGGGCCTGCGGGTTGGGGTGATCGCCGACTTCGGTGGGGCCTACGTGAACCCGGTTGCTTGGGAATTGATAAGCGCACTTGCGGCCGAGTTGATCCGTGAGTTGGCACTCAAAGAGGTTGATGTCGTCGCGCAGTTCCCGAGCATGGGCACGGCGTGGTCGCTGTCCGGTCTCATCTCCATTCGCGGCCAGCTCGGCGATCTCTGGCCGGCGTGCGCCGATCAGCTCACTCCAGAAATGTCCTACGGGCTCCGATGGGCGGAGGGTCGGTGGGACGCTGCAGCCGCCTACAAGTGCGAGCAACGCCGCGTCGCCCACAACGAAGCGATGGCCGACATGTTCGAGCAGTGCGATCTCGTGATGACGGCGACCAACCCCGATGTCGCATTCGCCGCGAACGGGCCGTTGCCCTCGGTGTTCGCCGGCAAGAAGGTCGGAGGTTGGAACAACGGTCGGTTGACGGCGCCGTCGAACCTCTACGGCAATCCGGCCATTGCCATTCCGGCCGGTGAGGTCGATGGTCTACCGGTGAGCCTTCAGGTGTTGGCGCCGCATCATCGTGACGCGCTCCTGCTCGACATCGCGTATGCCGCTGAGCGCATCCGCCCGTGGCCGCTGGTGGCGCCGGCCCGCTGAATCGCCTGTCGGCGACTGCTACTTCGGGGCGAGCCCGTGGGTGTGTGCCTCGGGGGGCGGGATCGACCCGGGCTCGCGGACTTCGGCCATGGCGCCCCAGAGATCGGTGGCGTTCGGTGGCCCGACGAAATCCCGTTGCACCACGCCCTCGGCGTCGGCGATCACCACCGTGGGTACCGCGTCGATGCCGTAGCGCTTGTGGAGGTCTTTGTCGGTCTGGTAGTCGACGATCTGCACACTTACGAAATCACTGGCGAGGACCTCGCACTTCGTCGCCGTGCTCGCGCAGGCATCACACGTGGCGGAGGTGAACGCGACGACAAGCCACGGCGCGTCAGGTCGGGCGAAGTCATGACGGTCGAGCTGGGCCGGGACCGTCCACGCTGTTTGCGTCGGCGGATCGGGCTTGCGACGCCGAAGGACTTGCGCCGCAAGAACGGCCAGCGCCGCAACCACCACCGCGAGCAGCAGCGTTGTGGTCATCGCTCACCCATGGGCGGATGCGTCGGACGATCCGAGCAGGCGGTCACGGACGACCACGGCCATTTCGTCGATTCCTTCAAGAATCCCGAAGTGCGTGCGTCCCGGAAGTCGCAGTAGTTCCCCCTTCGGTGTGGCGGCGGCTGCGAGCGGGACGATCTCTTCGAAGTTCCCGGCTTCCTCGCCGAGCCCGTAGGTCACATAGCAGGTGAGCCGGGGCAGACGGCTGAAGATATCGGTCACCGACGCCCGAAAGAGCCCTGCTTCGGTCTCGGGTGAGCAGACCAACCCGATCTCGTCGTGTCCTTTGTCGTCGACGACACCCGTCGGACGGAATCCCCAGTACACGTACGACTCGACCACGGATCGGTCGCACTGGCCGAACGGCGGCTTCTTGGCAAAGTTGGCGATCGCCACTTCGGCGCTGGCGAAGGTGCGCCGACGTCGACTGGTGAGAACGGCCATCGGGTTGTCGGGCCACGGGTCTCCTGGGTTCATCCCCGGGATTGGAGGAAAGACCACCGGCTCGTGGACGAACACCGACGCGAACGTGCCAGGTCGCCGGAGTTCGGCTTCGAGCACCGCGTAACCACCCTGTGAATGGCCGACGCCGTGCACGTCACCCCGTCCGGCCAGACCGAAGTGGTCGAGCACTCTGACCAGACCGGTGGCGACGCCGTTCCAGCTGTAGTCACCGTTGCTCGGCAACGACGAGGCCCCCTGGCCCATCAGATCGACCCCGATGCATCGGAATGACGCCCGGAGACGGGCGACCAGTGGCACCCACACATGGGCGTGGAGTCCCGTTGCATGGGCGAAGACGAGGTCGGGGCCGGTCCCGCCCCAGTCGTAGGCGTGCATCGTGATTCCGCCGGGCGCGTAAATGATGTGCTCGACCTCGGGGAAGCTGAGCAGCGCGGCGAGGGGTGAGGTGTGATCCGGCACGGGGATCGATCCTACCGATGCCCCGGCGCTGCGCCCCAGGTCGCGCGCCCGCACCGGGTCTTCTTACTGCAGCCGGTCGATCATCTGCTGGGCTCTGCTCGATTGTTGCGCAGGTCTTCTTACTGCAGCCGGTCGATCATCTGCTGGGCTCTGCTCGATTGTTGCCGGACTCCGCTGGTCGCAGCCGGTCGATCATCTGCTGGGCATTCGTGACCCCGAAATCCTGCCAGCAGTTGTTCCACAGCACGTGGAGCTCGTCGGCCGACCCCTCGAGCTCGCGCAGCTTCCTCGCCCAGGCGTCGAGCTCGGTGTCGTCGTAGAGGTACTTGAAACGTTCCGCCGCCGTGATCCCGCGGGCTTCCCAGTTCTCCGCGTTGTGTCCGTGGAACCGGACCACGGCGAGCGAGGCCGTGGACGCCACGACCGGCGGGATCGACGAGGCGAAGCCCTGTGGTTCGTCGACGCACACGAAGGTGAGACCGTTCGCCTCCAACCACCCGAGCGTGTTCTCGCACTGCTCACCCGAGAGCCACTTCGCGTTGCGGAACTCGATGAGGCAGCGATACGGGGCGAGCACCGCCACCGCATCGAGGATGCGATCACAGTGCTCGCCCTTCGGCCCGAACCACGGCGGCCATTGCAGCAGAACCGCTCCGAGCTTTCCGGCCTCGTGCAGGGGACTGAGCGAATGACGGAATCGATGCCAGCATTCGCCGAGGGCGTCGTCGGTGAGGTGCTTGTCGTAGATGTTGCGCTTGTCGCGGAACTCGGGCTTCACCTCGCCCTGGAGGTCCTCCCAGAGCGAGTGGGGAAACGTGGGGTGTCCGGTGAGCAGCGACCACGCCTTCACATCGAACGTGAAACCGTCGGGCGTGCGATCGGCCCAATTCGTCGCCAACTCCGGGGTCGGCGGGAAGTAATAGGTGGAATCGACCTCGACAAGCGGAAAGCGGCTCGCGTAGAACGCCAATCGCTCGGCTGCCTTCATCGATCGACGCGGGTACCAGTCGGCGTCTTTGACGAGTGACGCATCGGCCCACGAACAGGTGCCGACCAGTGTGCGTGTGCCGTCTCGTTCGATGATCGGACCGAGGACGGGCTCGTCGGGCTCGGTCGCCGCCGGCGAGACAGACGCCGGGCTCACCGAAGCAGGACCGACCCGACCATGACGCCGACCGTCAGCACAACCATCGGGATCACGTATTTCCCCCAGTCGTGCCACCAGTTGCCCGGCTGCACCGAGTTGGCGCCTCCCTTCGACATGCCGCGGACCATCGATCCGATCCCCGAGACTGCGCCTTCCACCGTCATCGTGTTGTGCTGAGGCACGAGGATCACTGCCTCGGTCTCACTGCCCTCGTCGAGGTCGTCGAAGCCGTCGGGATTCTCCGGGTCGGGCTCGGGGTCGCCGGGCAGCCGGACGCGGATCACCCTCCCGTCGGCGGACTCGAACTGTGTGGCCATGCCCCGACGCTACCCCCGCCTGGGACGATGCCGGCCACTCACTCGACGGCGTCGGCGCTCGTCAGCGCGATCCACACGTTCGCGTCGCCCGTGAGTCGCTCGGCCCTCGTCGCCGTGGAGTCGAACGTACCGGATACCTTGACGTCATGGATCTGCCGGTGATGCCCCCCGTCGCACCGATGCTGTCGAAGCCGATGGGTGAGCTCCCGGGGTCCGACAGCGCCGGGCAGCCAGAATGGCTCTACGACCCGAAATGGGATGGCTTCCGGTCGATCGTGTTCCGCGACGGCGATGAGATCGTGCTCGGCAGCCGCAACGAGAAGCCGCTCACGCGATACTTTCCCGAGCTCGTCGAGGCCTTTCGCCTTGCGCTGCCCGATCGCTGCGTGGTCGATGGCGAAATCCTCGTGGAGCACGACGGAGTCGCCGACTTCGATCAGCTCGGGCAGCGCATCCACCCGGCCGATTCCCGGGTACGCAGGCTCGCGGCCGAGACCCCTGCCCGTTTCGTGGCCTTCGACCTTCTCGCCCTCGGCGAGCGCGATCTGCGGCGCGCACCGCTTCGTGAACGACGTGCGCTCCTGAACGAGGCGCTCGCGAACGCAAGCGCGCAGAGCAATGGCGCAGTCTGTGTGACCCCGGCCACCACTTCGCGGGTGGTCGCCGCCGACTGGTTCGTCCGCTTCGAGGCGGCGGGGTGCGACGGCATCATCGCCAAACGGCTTGCCGATCCATACGTCGAGAACAAGCGGACGATGATCAAGGTCAAGCATCAGCGCACGGCCGACTGCGTCGTTGCCGGCTTTCGGTGGCACAAGCACGGCGGCATCGTCGGCTCGCTCCTGCTCGGCATTTACAACGCCGACGGACATCTCAACCACGTCGGCGTGACCGCCGCGTTCACCGATGTGCGACGGCGGGAGCTCGTCGACGAGCTGGAACCGTTGCGAAGCGAGAACGCGGATCATCCCTGGGCCCACTGGGCGGAGGTGATGGACGAGGCTTCGGCCGCCGGACAGCGGGTGCCCGGAGCAGGAAGCCGGTGGACGGGCACGAAGGATCTGTCGTTCGTGCTCTTGCGCCCGGAGCGGGTGTGCGAAGTCGCGTTCGATCATCTCCAGGGAGATCGGTTCCGCCACGCTGCGACGTTCCGCCGCTGGCGTCCGGATCGTTCGCCGGAGACCTGTACCTACGACCAAATCGAGTCGGCCCCACCATGCACGCTTGACGAAGTGGTCGCTGCCGACGGCGAGGCGCGGACGTTGTGACGCTTCGTGATGCCACCGCCGAAGACGTGGAGATCATCGGGCAGCTCATCGCGGGCCTCGCCGAGTACGAAGGGCTTTCGCACGAGGTGGCGTGGACCGTTGACGACCTCCGCCGACAACTCTTCAGCGGGTCGAGTTCGACGAGGGTGACCCTGGCGGTCCATGCCGCCACCGGCGAGGTCGCCGGGTTCGCGCTGTGGTTTCCGACGTTCTCCACGTTTCGGGGCGACCATGGCATCTGGTTGGAGGATCTCTTCGTGAAGCCGGATTTCCGGGGCCACGGCTACGGCCAGGAGCTCCTTGCGTTCTTGCGGGCGTCGACGACCGGCCGGGTCGAGTGGATGGTCCTCGACTGGAACGAACCGTCCATCGCGTTCTACGACGCACTCGGCGCCACGCCCGTCCCCGGTTGGACCCGCTACCGCTGGGTCGCCGACTCTGCCGTGCGTGACGACGCGGCGGGACTCGAGCCCTAGCAGGGTGCTGAAAATCGGGGTCTTGGGCGAGTCCGTGGGGTGGGGTCGTGGTTGGTGGGCCGCTGGCCCTCTGTCCGGGCGCGGCTGGTTCTGCTGATCGTGGTTAGGCGGTTGCGGTGTCGAGGTCGGTGATGCGGATCATGTTGTAGACGGCGCTGGTGATCAGGAACCAGGCCCTGTTTCGTCTTCGACCGATGTAGCGAAGCTTGCGTCCGCCAGCAACGGTTTTCATCCATCCGAATGGTTCTTCGACCCGTTTGCGGATCCGTTGGGAAACCGCGTGTCCGGGGTGACGGGTGGTGCGGGCATCGATCGCCGAGTGGCGGCGTTTCGCGGCGACGTGCGGTGTGAACCCGAGGCGGCGGGTCTTGTCGACGAAGTCTTTCGTGTCATAGCCCTTGTCGCCAGCGATCGTGCGACGGCGAGCGCGTTTCGGGAGTCGTTCGAGCATCTCGATCGCGGCGTCTCGTTCCGCGTAGCCCGATGCCTGGGTGAGTTCCGCGTCGACGATCAACGCGTTGCGGTGCTCGATCAACAGATGCCCTGCGTAGGACAGCTTCGCTGGCGCAGCGCTACTTTTGCGAGCCAACCGTGATTCGGGGTCTGTGGTTGAGGTGTGCGTCGTGTTCGAGCGTTTCTCGCCATGAAAATCGGTATCGGTGTTGCGTCCTGGCGGTGGCGGTGATGGTGGACCGTCGTTGGGTTTGAAGCTCTTGTGCGACGCCCACGCTTCGAGGAGCGTGCCGTCCACGGTGAAGTGATCCGATGACACGTAACGGCGAAGCTTGGCCTGCTCGACCACTGCGGTGAAAAACTTGTCCGCGATCGCATGGTCGAGAAGCCGGTCACGGTTCTTCGAGAACGTCGACGCATCGAACGCTTTCGCGTCGACCGGCACATCCAAGAACCACTTGAACAACAAGTCGTAATTGATCCGTTCACATACCTGTCGTTCTGACCGGATCGAATACAACGCCATCAACACGGTCGCCTTCAACAACTGCTCCGGCGGGATCGACGGTCGCCCTGTCACGGCGTACATCACGTCGAACTCCGGGCTCAACGAGTCGAGGACCGCCTCAACAACCCTGCGGATACGACGGATCGGATGACCGGCCGGAATCAGATCCTCGACCGATACCTGTGTCCACATCACCTGCTGACGAACCTCAACACCACGCATCACCCCAGCATGACCAACCCCGACTCGAATCGCGAGGACTCACCCTGAGTTTTTCAGCACCCTGCTAGG
>JANPDB010000729.1:0-4876 GCA_031431255.1 Acidimicrobiia bacterium
GGCCCCGGTGATCGGTGACGTCATGACCGCAATCATGCCCGCTCCCAGCGCGGCGTAGGTGTCGCCGACCGACGCCAACGTCCGCCGCCAAATGTCCGGATCCCGCACGACACCCCGGCCGCGTGCGACATCGGCACGACCCGCTTCGAACTGCGGCTTGATCAGCAGGACCATCGAGCCGGCGATGTCGTCCGTCGCCGCGATCAACGACGGCGCCACCGATCGCAAGGAGATGAACGAGAGGTCTGCGACGGTCAACGGCACCCGACGACCTTGCATCACCTCAGCCAGCGCGTCGGTGCGGACATTGCAGCGCTCGTGCACTTCAACCCGCCCGTCGGCACGCATCCGCTCGTGCATCTGCCCGATGCCGACGTCGACGGCGATGACCGCCGCCGCTCCGCGCTGCAGCATGCAGTCGGTGAACCCACCGGTCGACGCTCCGGCGTCGAGCACCGTCCAGCCGGTCACGTCGATCCCGAATCGTTCCAGTGCTCCCTCGAGCTTCACCCCGCCGCGGCTGACGAAACGCGGCCGGTCGGCCACGAGGACGATCGGGTCGCCTTCGTCCACCTGACGTGCCGCCTTGTCGGCCACCGCGCCACGTACATGCACTTCGCCCCGGGAGATCGCCTCGGCCGCCTGAACGCGAGAGGCGACGAGGCCGCGCCGGACGAGCTCGGCATCGAGGCGTCGACGCACCGGTCAGCCCACCGGGCGGGCGAGCCCGAGTTCGCGATCGACGAGCGCGGCCAGATCGTCGGCGACGAGGTCGGGCGTCGGGGTGACCGGCAGATCGGCGAGCGACGTGACGCCACTCATGACCAGACCGAAGCGCGAACGCATGGTCGTCGCCATCAGCCCGTCGGTCGACGGCCGGTCGCCGACCATCAGCAGAGCCCTTCGTTCAGCGGCGCTTGGGTTATCGCCCAGACCGAGGCGACGGAACACCAGACGGGCGGCCGGCTCGTGGGGTTTGCCACCGAACGTCGCGTTGACACCGGTCGCATACGACACCGCGGCGACGAGAGAGCCGCCACCGGGGAGCTCGCCATCGGCGGTCGGGTAGGTCGGGTCGTCATTCGTGCCGATCAGCCGCGCCCCGGCGCGTACCGCCTCGAACGCCTGCGTCAGGCGATCGAAGGTGAAGTCCCGGTGCCACCCCACCACAACCACGTCGATGCCCGGCTCGGCATCGGCGATGCACCGCACGCCCCGGGCCTCGAGCGCTTCGACGACTCCCGGGCCCCCGCACACCAGTGCGGTCTCACCGGGTTCGATCAGAAGGGCCGAGGCCTGCGCCGAGGAGCAGATCTCGTCTTCCGTGGCCGCCAGGCCCATCGCCGCCATCTTGGCGACGTAGCCGCCGATCCTGGCCGAGCTGTTGTTGGTGAGGAACAGCACGCGTTCGCCGGACGAGCGCAGCCGGTCGATCGCCGCGATGGAGCCGGCCACCGGGGTCTCTCCACGCCAGACGACTCCGTCGAGGTCCAAGATCCAGGGCACGACGCCCGACGCTACCAACCCCCGTACGAAACCCCGGCAGTACGGTTGGTAGGAGTGTCCCGCCTCCCTCGTCCGGGGCGTGACTCGTCCCCCTTGGAGGCGAAGTGTCGAGTCCAACGCCGATCCCCCCGCCGCCAGGCCTGACCGGCAGTGGAGAGCGTTCCACGGCACAGTCCCTGGCAGCCTCGCAACCTGGGCTCGTTGCCGTCGGAGCCATGCTCGCCGTGCAGTGGACCAGTGAGGCCGCCGATGTCGTACTCGACCATCGGCTCGACGTCTACGGCGTCCGGCCCCACGTGCTCGTCGGCCTTCGGGGCATCGTGTTGGCACCGTTCCTCCACAGCGGTTTCGGGCACCTGATCGGGAACACCCTTCCCTTTACCGTTCTCGGTGGGCTCGTCGCGCTCGGCGGGCTCCGACAGTTCTTCTCCGTCACCCTCATCGTCGGCCTGGTCAGCGGACTCGGAATGTGGGTGTTCGGGTCGTCCAACGAGGTCCACATCGGGGCCAGCGGTCTCGTGTTCGGCTTCCTCTCATACCTGCTCGTCCGAGGGGTGTTCGCCCGGAACGTCCGCCAGATCCTCCTCGGCATCGTCGTCGCGTTCTTTTATGGCGGTCTGTTGTGGGGGGTCCTGCCGACGGGGCAGGGCATCAGTTGGGAAGGTCATCTCTTCGGCGTGGTTGGGGGTGTTGCCGCGGCATGGGGTCTGTTGCAGGTGGCCAACGCCCGCGCGTCGGAGGACCCTGACGGGCGATGACGACCTCGCCGGTGCGCTTGCGGTCACGCGCGGGCGCGCCGGACCCGATCGCTCGACGAAGAACGGCGTTCTTGTTCCCGACGCAGGCTTCCTACACTGGACGCGTGCCGGTCTTCGCCCCCTTTGTTTCGCTCCGCTACGCCGACCGTGAAGGGGCCGATCGGCTGATCGCTCCCCCGTACGACGTCCTGAGCGACGCCCAGCGCCTCGAACTGGAGGAGCGCCACCCCCACAACAGCGTTCGCATCGATTTCCCCCACGGGAAGACCGACCCGCACGCCTACACCGGTGTGGCCGAGCGCCTCTCCTCGTGGACCACCGAGAAGGTGCTGGTCAGTGATGCCACACCGACGTTCACCGTGTACCGCATGACCGCCTCTGTCGACGGCCGGACCACGACGACCACCGGAGTGCTCGGTGCACTCACCCTCGAAGAACCGGGTACGGGTGACATCTTGCCGCACGAGCAGACGACCCCCAAAGACAAGGCCGACCGACTCACCCTGCTCCAATCGGCGCGGGTCAACACCTCGCCGATCTGGGGGCTCTCGTTGACCGAGGGACTCGGCCGCGTGTGCGCAGAGGTCGCCGCGGCCACGCCCGACGTGTCCGCCGTCGACGACGGGGTCCTCCATGAAGCCTGGGTGGTGAGTGATCCGACCACACTTCAGACCATCAGCGATCTTGTCGCCGCCAGCCCGGTCGTCATCGCCGACGGCCATCACCGGTTCGAGACGGCCCTCACCTACCAGCGCGAACGCAACGTCGACGACGCCGGGGCGGCGGCGATCCTCGCCTACATCGTCGAGTTGGCACCGAAGGAACTCGAGATCCGGTCGATCCACCGCATGATCGACGCGCCTTCGGGAGTGTCGGTGCTGGACGTGCTCGCCCCGTTCTTCACGCTCGAGCAGACCGCCGATGTCGGCGCCGAACTCGCCGTGGTCGCACGGCAGAGCGGCGCCCTCGGCGTGGTCACGCCGCAGGGACAGTGGTTCGCCCGGGTCAGGCCGGAAGCCTTCCCCGACGGTGTCGAACTCGATCAGGTCGCGCTCGCCACCGCCATTGCCGCGGTGGACGGCGTGTCGGCGCGCTACCACCACGACGCAGCAACGATTCTCGACGCCGTCGACGACGGCACCGCAGCCGCGGGCGTGTTCGTGCGACCGGTATCGATCGACCAGATCCGCGGCGTCGCCCAGACACGTGCACGCATGCCGCCGAAGGCCACCTTCTTCTGGCCCAAGCCGCGCACGGGCATCGTGTTCCGGCCGCTCGACGACCCGCGCTGACGCTACCGGCCGGTCGATCCCCCCAGCTCGTGGATGCCGTGGACGGCGCGATCGACGAGCTTGGCCGTGGCCGGTCGGCGCGAGGCGAGCACGATCTCTTCCGCGATCACCTCGGTCCGGCTCACGGTCGCCGCACCTGAGCGGAAGAACCGCTGCCGCACCCGGCCGCGGACGATGACGTCGGCGCCGGCAGCACACGAAAGACGGGCATCGGACCACACGACCGGCACCGGTTCGCGCACGGTGACGCCATCGACCAAGGAACGGGTGATCACCGTGGCTTCGAACACCGGGCCGGATGCCACGGCTCGCTCCTGCGGTTCGTCGGCGACAATGCCGCGCACGACGACAAGATTCGACCAGGCCCGGGACATGGACGGCGGGACGCGGGGGACGGATGGGGCGAGCTTCGTTCTGGGCATGATGGTGACCTTTCGCTGACGAACAGGGGCAACCGGGGAAGACGGCTCCGAGCGTAGGAAGCCCCCTGTGACAGGTTCGGTCGAGCGTGACCGGCCGGGTGGCGGCGTCAGGACAGGAGGTCTGCTGCCGCGAGATCGGCGGCCTGGTCGAGATGCCGCGAGGTCATCGCGAAAAACATGTCGTCGCCGCGGGGAGTCTGCGGTGTGAGCATCGATGCGGCCACCCCCATCAGCGCGCCGCTGAAGGTCATCTTCCGATAGTCGCGCCAGCACGTCGTCCAGGAGTAGTCCCGAACACCGGCGGCGACGAGACCGTCGAACCACCGCCTCACGAGCCGCCCTTCGTGGGCACGCCGGACGTCGGGGAGCAGCGAGGCGCCGATGAAATACGCGACATCGCCGACGCCCGGCCCGATCGCCGGAGTCTGCCAGTCGACCGGGACAACCGTCGGCTCATCAGCCGTTCCACCGAAGAGCATGTTGTCCGTGCGGAAATCACCGTGCACGACCGTGAAGGGGCGGGCGCGATCCTGCGCCCACGATCCGATCGAGTCGCCGAAACGCTCTCCGAGTTCTCGTGCGTGCGGCGTGAGCCGGGAGTGGTGACGCTCGAGGAACTGGGGCCAGGCGAACGACCACAGAAGAGCGAGCTGACCGGCACGCTCGTCGTCCGCAGGACCCGACATCCACGAGGCGTACTCGACAAGTTCCGGCCCGTCCCAATGGGCGGCTTGCATACGGGCGGCGGCGGCGACGACCGCGTCCGCCTCGTCAACCGTGCACCCGCGAAGCTGGTCGCCGACCTGTGCCGGCGCCAGGTCCTCCAGCACGAGCACGAACGAACCGTCGGCTTCGTCCCATTCGGCCGCCCATGACCTGGCCAGGCGGATGCCCATGG
>JANPDB010000730.1:0-7137 GCA_031431255.1 Acidimicrobiia bacterium
GCGCATACCTCGACGCTCGATGCTCCTCGATCGGCAAGAAGCCGCCGCACGTAGTTCATGGTGAGGCCTGAATCGATGATCTCGTCGACGAGGATCACGTGGCGCCCGGTGATGTCGGTATCGAGGTCCTTGATGATGCGAACGACACCGCTCGACTCGGTGGCGTGGCCATAGGAGGAGACCGCCATGAAGTCGACCTCGACGTTCATCGGGATGGCCCGGGCCAAGTCCGCCATGAACACGAAAGCCCCTCGCAGGACTCCGACCATCAGCGGGTTCAGCCCGGCGTAGTCGGCGGCGATGCGTTCGCCCAACCGCGCCACGATCTCAGCGAGCTCCGCGGCGCTCACCATCACCGGACCAAGATCAGGGAATCGGCCGTCGTCAGCGAGTGTCACGGTGTCGAGACCCTAGCGGCGCGCCGACCCCGAGGCGCGGAGCATGCGTCCGCGCATCGCTCACCCTCCGGCCGGACCCTAAGGTCAGAACAGTGCACCCCGTCCACGCTTCTGGTCCCGTCAGCCGGGACCGACCGAAGCGCCGACACGAGCGACAGATCCGGCCAGTCGAGTTCGTAGCCGTCACGGCGCTGATCACCGCCATGGGTGCGTTGGCCATCGATACCATCCTCCCGGCCTTTCGCGACATCCGCGCCCATCTGGGTCTTGCGGCCGATTCGACCAGGGTCTCGCTCCTCGTCACCGCGTATCTGGTCGGCATGGGCCTCGGGCAGGTCCCCGCCGGAATCCTCTCGGATCGTCTCGGTCGCCGTCGCACGCTCTACGGCTTCGTGGCCGTCTACAGCGTCGGCGTTCTCGCCACGGCCCTGTCACCCACGCTGCCCGCCATGGTGGCGGCGCGGTTCGTGTGGGGCGTCGGCGGCGCCGGCCCTCGAGCAGTCGCGGTCGCCATGATCCGAGACACCCACCAGGGCGTGCGCATGGCCCAGGTGCTGTCCTACGTGCAGTCCATCTTCGTCATCGTGCCGGTGATCGCCCCGACCCTCGGCGCCATAGCCCTTCACGCCGGCGGCTGGCGGGCGACGGTCTTCGTGCCGGGCGCAGTGGCTATCGCGTTGTCGGTCTGGCTGCTGCGAATCCCGGAGACGCTTGCGAGCCCGAATCGACGCTCAGCCGATGTCGATGCGGTGTGGAAGGCCGCGACCCGCGTGCTGCGAGATCGGTCGACCCGGTACGCCGCGGTCGCCATGGCCCTGCTGTTCGGATGCATCTCGTCGTACATCTCGCTGGCCGAGACGATCATCGACGACGTCTACGGACGCAAGGCGCAGTTCCCGTTGATCTTCGGAGCGATCGCTGCATCGATGGGCGCGTCGACCCTTCTCAACGCCCGGCTCGTCGGCCGAGTCGGCATCCGACCGATGTTGCGAACCGTCCCGGCTGTGGCCGCGGTGGTGGCTTCAGCGCTCGCCGCCTCGTCGTTTCTGACCGACGGGAAGCCGCCGTTCGCGGTCTTCGCCGTCGGCATGGCGCTGCTGTTGTCGGTGCAGACCTTGGTCACCCCGAACGTGCAGACGACAGCCATGGCCGCTCACGGTCAGTCGATCGGATTGACTGCGGGAATTCTCGGCACCATTGCGACAATTGGTGGCGCGTTTCTCGGCACGGTTACCTCGCAAAGCCATGACGGAACGACACGAACCCTTTTTTCGGCGATCGCTCTCTTCCTGCTGCTGTCTCTTATCTGCATTCGCCAGGCAACGGCTGTCCCTTAGGCATCCGATCGGTGACCCCCAGGGCGATGACTGCATCGCCCGCTTTGGTACGTTGACTGCGGTGACCGTTGATCTGCCGGAGGCCCATTGGGACCACATCGACGTCGACGTGGTGCGCGACGTCTCCTGGCTCTCGATGGACTGGCTCAATCGTCACTACGCCTGGCGGTTCGACCCATCGATGGACGCCGTCGGCCTGATCAATCGCCGGCTCCGCGCCACGTTCGGCGAACGGTCGAAGAACCTCCGAGGCCTCGCCCTCGTCTGTGGCGACATGGCGGCGGAGAAGGGCTACTTCGAGACCCGCGACAACGTCCGCTACGAGTCCGTCACGGGCGTCGACCTCTCGGGGGAGTCACTCAAACGGGCGTCGGAGCTCATGGCCGACATTCCGTTTCACCCCGTGTTGGCCGATGCCAATCGTCTCGACCTGGACCCCGGCTCGCTGGATTTCGCCGTGGGCCTGCACGGCATCCACCACATCCACAACCTCGCAAACGCGTTTTACCAGTTGAACCAGGCCCTCGCCCCCGACGGCCTGCTGTTCCTCTACGAGTGGATCGGGCCCCCCTTCCTGCAGATCCCACGGCGCAACGCGTTCGTCACCCGGCTGCTGCTGCGGCTGTTCAGCGCCGAACAGCGCACGACGCACGGGGGCGAGAAGAAGGGTGCATTCCTGCAATACCCGCCGGAGCGGTTCGATCCGTCCGAAGCCTGCAACTCCGATCGGCTGATCCCCGAGCTCGAGCACCACTTCGAGATCCTGCACGAGGTGCGGTTCGGATCGCTCATGTATCCCCTTCTCGAAGGCAACGCGCGCGAAATCGACGCGGCCATATGGTCGGTCGGCCACCGGGTGCGGTTCGCGCTCCGGGTCGAACGCGTGCTGACGAGACTGCGCATCGTCCGCCCACTCTTCTGCATGACCCTGGCCAAACCGCGGCCGATCTCCCGATAGCACCACTCGTCGCGCGGATGACGCGCCACAGAACGCTCCCCGCGATCACGTGAACGCATACATAGGGAACCTACCCAGGTCCGGGAGCTCACCCCGTCCTCGGACCGACCGACCGCCGGTCCCTGGGCCGATCGATCCATCCGCCCGGTCCTTCCGACCTACAGCGGGGGGCTCGTCATGTCGATGACTGTCCCGCCATGTCTTCTCATCGCGCCCGGATGCCGGGCAAACGCGTCCGCAGACTCGCCGCGGCCGCACTCGTGCTGCTCACCGGCCTGGTCGTGGGCCCGGCGATGCGCGTCGAGGCGGCGCCGACGCTCTCCGTGGTTCTCGGCGGGACCGGCCGGGTGCTCCAGGGGGGGAACGTGTCGTACACCCTGCGCGCGTGCAATCCCTTCGGCCCGGACACGTACAACCTGACCTTCCGCCAAGTCCTCCCCGCCGGCCTCTCGTACGTCAGCACCAGCGGCACGGCAACCGCCCCCACCACGTACCCGAACAGCCCGGCAGCGGGCCAGACGACGCTCGTGTGGAACAACGTGAGTGACCTCCAGACCAACGTGTGCCAGTCGATCGGCATCAGCGTCGCGGTTGATCCGGTCACCCATCCCGTCGGCAGCGTTTTCGCCACCACCGGTCAGGCATACTCGAACACCGATCCGCGTGTGTTGGTCAAGTTCCTGGCGAACGGGACCGTGAACTCGTCGACCGCTCCCGGCTCGGGGACCAGCGGCTCGGTGAGCACCACCGTCATCCCGTATCAGCTGCGCAAGTCCGGCGGTGGCGAACTGCTCCGAGGCGTGCATACCAACTCGGCATCGTTCAGCCTCACGATCGAGAACAACCTGATCGCCCCCACGGGGGCCTTCACGGTGGACGACTTCCTTCCCCCGAGCCTCGAGCTCCTCGGGTGCACCACGACGGACAACACTCCGGCTGGGGCGGTCGAACACACCGGCTCGGCCCGTCTCAGCCCGAGCGCCTGTAGCTACGTCGGCGCGCTCGGCAGCCCCACGGTGACGATCACGACGATGAACGGCTCGACACCGGTGGGGAACGCGGCCGGCACCGTGTTCACCCCACCCATCGGCACCACATGGGTTCGCTGGACGTTCCCCGCCACCGGTCCCGGCTCCCAGCTCGCCGCCGGTGGAACCCAGACGATCACCTATCGCGCCGGCATCCCGTTGCGGGAGAACCGACCGTTCACCGGAATCGTGCCGACACCGGCGAGCGGGCAACAGGGCGCAAACCTCGGCAACAACACGGGTCCGTGGACCGAGGAGAGCCAGGTCGCTCCGTCGACCCTCGCCGACGGAGCGGAACGAACGGGCACGAACTCGGCCAGCGCCGGTGCTGCGTACAACGGGCCCCGGGTTCTCGGTGCAGGAACGTTCTACGGCGACACCGCATCGTCGTCCTTTCAGGCCGAGGACCTCGCGATGGACAAGTCGGCATCCGGCAGCGTCGTGCACGCCGCGCTCATCACCAGCACGCTGACGACGCAAACGAGCGAGTACCGACGCGTGAACGGCATGACGATCACCGATCGCCTCCCCAACGGCACCTGCCCGGAGGGCATGCCCGTCCCGTCAGACCCCAACTGCACCTCAGGAAATGTTCCTGTGATCACCGTGAACGGAACACCGGTCGTCGTCAACCCACCGTTCTACGCGAGCGTGGCACTCGGTGGCGACGGAACGTACGCCGTCACGTGGGACTCGACCGTCGTGCCGGCGCTGGCGTCGGTACCGCCGAACGCAACGGTGGTCGTGACGTTCACCTCGAGAGTCCGCCCGACCTACCAGAACGGCCAAGCCGTCCTCACCAACGACGACTTCACGAACTACTCCTACGTGAACGGGCAGATCGAGAAGGAGGCGCCGGGTGACACCGCTCCCGGCACCGAACTCGGCGGCCAGGCCGACGGTGAGTCCATCCAGGACGACGCGAGCGCCGGTGTCGCCGGCGTCAACGTCCAGCTGGACAAGAAGGTCGCGGTCCGGTCCTCGCTACCCAACAGCATGGCCGTGTCGAGTGCGGTTGGTGTCAACTGCGCGGCGGGAACAGTCGCCTTCACGTCAACGAGCACGGGCGACTACGCCACCGGCGACATCGCGTGCTTCAAGCTTCGGGCGTTCGTGCCCGTCAACATCTCCGCGTCGAGCGTGAAGGTGACCGACTTCCTGCCGAACGGGATGCGATACATCCCCGGTTCGGCACGCACGACGGCGGCCAATACAGTGACCATTCCGGCCGCCACCGCACCGGTCGCCGCTTCCCCCGAACCCGACGTGTCCGGCGTTTCGCTGACCGACGGCGGAGGAACGCTCGAGTGGTCGATAGGCAGCATCGACAACATCGGCGAGACGTTCGAAGTGACCATCGCCGTCGAACTCGTGAACCCCGAGACCGCAACAGCCGGTGACCTCACCGACAACCTGCTCAAGCTCACCTCCGTCAACACCGCCGGACAGGTGTTCGCGCAACGGGTGAACACCGGCATCGTGTGGTCGATGCCCCTCCCCAAACTCCGCAAGGGCGTGGACACGGTCCAGCGTCCGGCCAACGCCACCCCGGCCTATCCCGGTGACTATTCCGCCGTGTTCAGCTCGACCGGGCCCGATCAGGGCGACGGTATCGCGGTGCAGGCCTTCGACCACGTCACGTACCGGATCGATCTCCACAACACCGGGGACATCGCGGCGAAGACCGTGGCGGTCTGGGACCGCCTCCCGAGCACGCCCCTGGCCATCACGTGCGCCGACGTGGTCTCGGCTTCCATTACCGCCGGGGGGAGCTGCGTTGCCGCTCCGTTCCCGCACATCGAGTGGACGGTCCCAACGGTCGCCGTCAGCCCTGCCATCAGCCCTGCGGTGACGCTGCGGTACCGCGTGGCCGTTCCCGACACGGTGAACTCCGGCGCCGTCGAGACCAACACCGCAGGCATCACCAGCTACCAGAACCCGATCAACACCGCTGCCGGAACGTTCACCTACGTGCCGAGCTCGAACCTCGACGCCAGCCAGACCTCCAACATCAGCGCCGTTCTCAACGACACCGTCTCGGTCGTCGTCGTCACCCCGACCCCGACGAAGACGCTCACCCTCCCGACGTGTATCGGATCCGGGTGTATCCCCGATGTCCGCATCGGCGATCCGGTGAAGTACCGCATCACGGTCGATCTCCCGCGTACGAAACTGATCGACGCGCACCTGCTCGACACTGTGCCGATCAACCTCACGAACGTCACGTGGACCGCGAAACTCGAGCGGGGTCCGACCGACATCACGGCCGGGAACCTCGTCGCGACGAGCGGCACCGGAAACACCATCGACGTTGCCGTCATCGACCCGTTCGACAACACGAGCACCGTCGGCGAGACGGCAGTGCTCACGCTCGACGTCGACGCCGTCGTCGCCGATGTTGTCGGGAACGTCGACGGCTTCGACATCATCAACGCGGCCGCGTTCTCCTCGCGTCCCACCATCGGCGGCACTCCGGTCGTGAGGACGTCGTTGAACGCCGTCGTCAACCTGACCGTCCCGAATGTCACCATCGCGAAAGCGATCGCGTCAACATCGCCGGCTCGCATCCCACAGCAGGGTGTGCTCCCCGGAGATGTGGTCACTTATGAGATCACACTCGCCAACACCGGGACCGGCAAAGCGTTCGAGGCCAAGGCGAACGACGTCGTCCCCTTCAACCTCACCCCCAACCCGGCCAGCATCCTGATCGATGGCGCAGCTGTCACCGGTCCTGACGGCGCATCGTTCGCCGGCCAGACGTTAAGTGCACAGATCGATGAGATCGCTCCGGGAAGCTCGAAGAAGATCCGCTACACCGCGACCGTCGACACCCCGGTCACTCCGTCGCCGCTGCTCACCCCCGGCCTGACCAACACCGTCACCCTCACCGAGTACCGCACCCTGCCGACGAACCCGTCGAATCCCGACATCCGCGTCACCACCCCGAACACCACCGCGTCTCGAACCGTCTACCCGCTTTCGAAGGTCGGCGATCTGGTGTGGAAGGACGTGAACGGCAACGGCGTCCGCGACGTCGGCGACAACGGGTTGGTCCTCCCCGGCGGGGTCACCGTCACACTGTCCGGCACCGACATCCTCGGCAGCGCCGTCAACCGGGCGACCACGTCCGACCCGCTCACCGGTGCCTACGTCATCGACAACCTGATGCCATCGAACGCGACCGGCTATCAGATCGTGTTCATCCGACCTCCCGGACTGTACTTCTCGCCGCGGGCCGTCGCGACACCCCTCACCTCCGACGCGGACTCCGATGCCCTGATCGCCAGCGGCCAGACCGCGCGCTTCGTCGTGCTCGCCAACGAGAACATCACCCAGGTGGATGCCGGCCTCTACGAACCCGCGGTCATCGGCAACTTCGTGTTCCTCGATGCTGACGCCGACGGCATCCAGGACGT
>JANPDB010000731.1:0-8256 GCA_031431255.1 Acidimicrobiia bacterium
GGATGTCGGGATCGGCGTAGGAGCGGAGGAAATCGGGAAGCTCCATGATGTGGCTGTCGGCGTCGTAGAACGCCCGGTCACTCGGTGCATACGTCATCGTGGATCCCCCGGCACGTGCCTGCGTCAGCGCATCCGACGCGGAACGGATCGTACCCGAGCACTGCCGCAAGATCCCCTTCGACGTGCCGGTTCGCCCGGTCTGCAGCCACCTGACTCAAACACTCGGAGCTTGGGTAGCTCAGGGAGCCGGCGGACCCCGCAACAAACCGCGTTCCTCGTAACCAGGTGTCGCAGCACGTTCCCTGGTTGGTTGTGCACGTGCGTGCGCGAATCTGCACACGGCCGTGTAGTCTTGTGGTGATGCGGACCACGATCGAGTTCGACAGCGACACCGCAAAGGTCGTTGAGGCGGTTCGAAACGAACGCGGCCGTGGGGTGAGCGACGCGGTGAACGAACTCATCCGACGCGCCGCCATGTCGACACCCGCGACGGAACCCTTCGTGCCGAAGACGCATCGGCTTGGTCTGACGATCGACGTGTCGAACGTCTCCGACGCCCTCGACTTCCTCGAAGGACCGGACGCCCGGTAGTGCTGGTCGACGCCAACATCCTGCTGTACTCCGTCGACCGTGACAGCCCGTTTCACGATCGAGCGCTCTCCTGGATGGAGGCAGCGCTCAACGGCCCGCGAAGAGTCGGAATCCCTTGGATGTCGATCATCGCCTTCACCCGAATAGCCACCAACCCGAGGGCCACGAACAACGCCCTGACACCCGTTGAGGCCTGGGACGCGGTGGCCGGTTGGCTCGACGCACCGGCCACGTGGGTTCCCAGTCCTGGCCGGGGTCATCGCGAGATCCTCGGCCAGCTACTCGTCGCCCACGACGTGCGAGCGGGGCTGGTGACGGATGCGGTCCTCGCCGCACTTTGCATCGAGCACGGTTTGGAAATGATAAGTGCCGATAGCGATTTCGCCCGGTTCCCGGAGATTCGATGGATCAATCCGCTCACGTGATGAGGGCGCGCACCTACTCGAGTAGCACCGCTCGTGCGGTTCCGACTTCCGTTACCCGCGCCCCGTCGTTCACGCCTTTGGGAGGAGTTCCGACCGCGGAGGTGTGGGAGATGCCCACCGGAGGACAACCTCGGTAGGATCAAGTCGTGGACAGCGTTGATACTCGAATGCTCGAGACGATCGACGCGCTCCGTTCATCCGGCGCACGATTCGCCCTGATCTTCGGCAGCCACGCACGGGGAACAGCTGGCCCAACGTCGGATCTCGACGTCGCGGCGTGGTGGCCAGTCGATGCCCCCCAGTCGTGGGAGCTTGCCCTTCCCGAGGGCGTCGACCTCGTCGACGCCGACCGCATCCCCCTCGAGCTGGCCGGTCGGGTCGCCTGCGAAGGTGTGGTGCTTTTCGACGACTCCCCGAACGACCGTGTCCGGTGGGTCGCGACGACCCGCAAGATCTGGCTCGACGAGCGCGATCGTTTCGAGCGCTCCCATCGGACGTTTCTGGAAGCTGCCGCAAATGGTTGACGAGGGTCGCGCATCGCGACTTCTTCGCGGCGTCTCCGAGCGAATACGCCGACTCGACGAGGCTGCGACGCATCGAGACGACGACCCCGCCTCACTGTGGCTGGACGGAGTCAAGTACCTCTTCATCACCGCAATCGAGGGGTGCGTCGACGTCGCCCACCACATTGCCTCGTCGGAGTCCTGGCAAGCGCCCGACACCAACGCCGGAGCCATCCGCATCCTCGGCGAGCACCACGTGATCACCACGGAGGTGGCGACCAGCGTCGCCCGTTCGGTCGGCTTCCGCAACGTGCTCGTGCACCAATACATCGAGGTCGACGATGCGATCGTCATCGCGGCGCTCAGCCGACTCGACGATCTTCGGGACTTCGTTTCCGAGGTCAGCGGCTGGATCCTTCGACAGTCCTCTCCAGGCGACTGACCTCGCCCAAGCGCAGAAGAGCCTCCCACCGGTATCGCTCGAGCTGAGTCACGTCACCAGAACACGGCAGCACCGCGTGATTCGACGTGGCGTGATCCATCGCCGGTTCAGCGACGAACAAGGTCTCGTGCAAGCCGTAACGACAACTCTGAAGGAACGGTCACTCGGCACCCAGACTCCGCCGGTCGACGTCGAGACGTGGTTTCTCCATTGCGCTGCGGGAAGGTGGCGCTCCGCCCCGCCGGATATCTCGCCGCTTCCCTCTGGCATCCATCCTCACGTCGTCGCCGAGACCGCGGCCGCCCAACGAATCATCACCCCCGATGTCGTGCACTCAACGAGCTGGCGGATGGTCGCGGGACGCCTCGTGGTGACGTACATCATCGTCACCAGCGACGATCTCGGCCGCGGGTCGTTCGACGTTCATCCGGACCGGACGCACGATTTCACCGGCACCTCGGCTGATCACGCAACCACTCCCGACGACCCGACCTCCCCACCGGAGGCGGTCACGGATTGGAACGTCGTCCATCACGCCCTGCACCACCTCGCGCTCCTGGCGTCGACGAACGCGTCGATCGCCGCCGCGCTTTCCGTGTCGGCGCGTCGATCGCTACGGCCGCTCGTCCCCGCGGGCGCCGGCGTCCTCACCACCATGAGCTGCGCAAGTTGAGGAGCGAGTCGAGTCGAGTGCAACAGCCGGAGCGCTTGGGCAGACGGCGCGACGCGTCAGCCCCGGTCCCAGACCACGGGTACCGACGAGGCTTTGCGGAACACGATGCCCTCGATGAGCGGCGTCGGCGCGTCGCCGTCGAGACGAACATCACGAAGGCCACCCAGCACTGCACGAACCACCGCCTCGGTCTCGGCCTTGGCGACATGGGTCGCCAGGCACGCGTGGGGACCGACGGCGAACGAGAGGTTCGTCCTTGCGTTCGGGCGCTCGAGCACGAAACGCGTCGGGTCCTCGAAGTGTGCGGGATCGCGGTTGGCCGCAGCTAACGAGCACATCACGAACTCGCCCGCCCGGATGGACACGGACCCGAGTGTCACGTCGGTTGTGGCATAGCGGTCCAGTTGGGCGGCAGCGGGTTCGATGCGGACGGACTCCTCGACGAACGCCGTCACCAGCGACGGGTCGTTCCGGAGCCGGTCGAGCAGGCCGGGTTCGGTGAACAGGTGGACAAGGGCATTGGCCGTCATGGCCTCACTGGTCTCGACCCCGCCGAAGAGGAGCACGGCAACGTTCGACACGATCTCGTCGACGTCGAGCGTTGCTCCGGCACGCGCCAAGAGGTCCGAGGAAGACATCGAACGGTGCACCGCGGCTCGCAGTTCGTCCATCGCCGTGACAGCTTCGGCGGACGGCGCGGCGCCAAGAGATGTCTGCGTGGTCGACGACACGATCGCGCCGTACCACCCGAGCAGCTCGTCGGTGGCGACGTCGACCAGACCCAAGGCATCGACCATCACCGCAACAGCGAGCGGGGCAGCCAACGCGACACGAAGATCAGCGCGCCGATGATCCGCAAGAGAGGCCACGAGACCTTCTGCCGACGCGGTCATACGTGCGCGTAGGTCCTCGGGATTGCCGCGGCGGAACGTCTGATCGAATGGGGACCGATGGCGCACATGCTCGCTTCCATCGAGCGAGAGCATGCTCGGCCCGATCACCCGTTGGGTCGAGAACCGCGGATCGTCCACAGTGAAGCGAACCGGGTCACGAAGCACCGCCGATACAAGATCGCGACTCGTGACCATCCATCCGCCGAGGTCATCGACCCACCCGACAGGCTCGTGTTCACGCGAACGGGAAAGCGCACCGTGGAAGTCTTCGGTCAACGCCGCCAACGACAACCCCGACTCGGGCGCATCCCACATCGCCCTAGTTTGCGCCGAAAATCGCCAACACTCAGCCATCAGGGATGCGACTGGCGCGGGTGTGGGATGCCAGCGGTCGCTCGGCCAAGGAGAGTTCTGCCCGAGAACACCGATGTTCCCGGGCCGAACCTCGAGCTGACAATCCCCGGTGGGTCACTCGGCCGCGACGGTCAGCAAACGTCTCGCAGCCACCCCCACCAGGGAGCACGTTGGGGTCCGGTGTTGCTCCGTCACCTCCGGAGACAGAGCAACACCGGTATTGTTGGAAGCCTCTAGGCGCAGACCCCCTCGTCGATGATCCGACCGAGCTCGTCGATGACGAACTCGGGCCGCGCCACCTTGGGCGGACGCCCCCGACGCTTCCGGGCGGCCAAGATCCGGCCGTTCATCAGCAGCTCGCCGCCCCAGACGCCCCACGGCTCGCGCCGTTCGACGGCGGCCTTGAGGCAGTCCTCGTTCGCCGGGCAGAGCCCGCAGATCGCCTTCGCCCGGGCGATCTCGCTGAGATCCTCGGAGAAGAAGAGCGACGCGAGCGTCCCGACGCCGTCGTTGCAGCGTGCCGTGGCGAACCACTCAGGCTGGCGGTGATCGAGGAACAGGGTCGTGGTCATGTGCATCGGCCTTTCGTGACTGGTTGAGGTGAACCGGTGTGTCTGGGCTCGGGGACCGCACCGGCGTTGGCTGCCGGCTGGGTCGAAGGGATGTCGGGAGGGGACGGGGGAAAAACAAAAGGCCGCCGGATCTTTCGATCAGGCGGCCTCAGGGCTGGTTCAGGAGAGTCGGATCCGGTTAACCCGGAGGAACTCCCTGCACACCCAAAGGCCGCTTGGACCACTTCTTGGCCTGCGTAGTCGCCGGCTTCGTGGCATTGATTGCGCTGCGTCGCGTGCACATCGAGTTGGCGACAACGGCTTTCGTGCGGTGCTTCACGACGGTGAGGGTGCACGGGGAAGCCCAACCGCCGACGACGTGTGCTGCTGCGTCTGCTCCAATACCTGCGGCGGAAACGACGGCAGCACCCGCATACGAAACTGGTACGAACGCGGCGAACGACGCGGCAGCCGACATCGGCGAGGCGGCGAGCGCACTGGTCAGTTGGGTCTTCGAGTCAGTCATCGTGTTCATGTCGGCACCTCCTTCGGGCGTCGTGTCGATTGGCGTTGCGGTTTGATGGAGCGGGCGTTGCGGGAACTTCTACGGTAACGCCTGGCCGATCGGTGATCGGACATTTCCACCGGTGCGCCTGCACGCACCGACTTCACGCTGTTCATCGGCTTTCGCCCACGAACCCTTGAAGTTTCGCGGCAGAAGACGGGCCGGTCAAACGAATTAATTTTCAGATCCCACGAAGGGACTGATCGGCCGCGACAACCGGGCGGGCGCGGGGGCACGTTCCCGAGGCAAGGCCGGGCCCGGCCAGGGTCAGAACGTGCGGCGTTGGGCCAGCATCTCGGCGAGCAGTTCGGGCGTGGCCGCGGCAACCGGTGTGCGCCGGGCATCGTGCTCGAGCACCAGCAGATCTCGATCCTCGGCATCGGTGACCACAGCACCCGCCTCTCGGCAGACCAACAATCCACCTAGGTAGTCCCAGGAACCGTGCGCCGACGGGGAGGCGTCGATGTAGCCGTCGAGGGTGCCGTCGGCCACGGCACACAGGTCAAGGGCTGCGGCGCCGAGCGCACGGAACTGCTTCCAGCCCAACCATCGCGGTGGAAGACCCGACAGCCCGACGATCGAACGGCGGAGCTCCGTCGCGCCGGACGGCACGATCGGCTTGCCGTCCCGCCAAGCCCCCTGCCCGCGGACAGCGGTGTAGCGAGTGCCGTTGGCCTGGTTCTCGACGAGGGCGACCCACGGGCTGTCAGCGTCGACGGCACACAACGACGTGGCGAACCACGGGATACCCCGCGACGCATTCGTCGACCCGTCGACCGGATCGATCACGACCACAACACTCGAGTCAGCTCGACGAAGTCCGCTCTCCTCCGACAGCACCCCGAGCCCGGCCTCATCGAGGAGGCCCAGGGCGACGTCATCGGCGGTGAGATCGAGGCCGTACTGGCCCGACCGCTCCCCCGGCTTCTGCCAATCGTCGATCCCGTCGAGCGCGCTCCGGATCGATTCGGAGATCTCGACGAACAGCTCGAGGAGCGCGTCGCTGGTCCAGGTGGAAGACATCACTCGGTAGTCTCGCCGCTCGATGCCACCGGTCGATGCACTCTCCTCCCGACCATGATCTGGCTCGGCACGGCCGGCTGGTCGTATCTCCCGGACTGGGTTGGCCCGTTCTACCCACCGGGCACCGGCTCGTCCGAAGCTCTGGCCCGTTACGTCGAGGCGTTCGGGTTCGTCGAGATCGACTCGACGTTCTATGCCGCGCCTGCGGTGACGACGTTGCAGAAGTGGGCGAGGGTGATGCCGCCGGCGTTCCGGGTCGCCCCGAAGGCACCGAAGCAGCTGACCCAGGAGACGGGTCTTCGGGTGCCGGACGTTCCGTTCGGCCACTTCTGCGACTCGCTGCACGAGCACCTCGGCGAGCGGGTGGCGCGCATCGTCGTGCAGATGCCCCCGAGCTTCGCCCGCACGACCGACAACGCGTGGGCGTTGCGACACTTCGTCGAGCAGTGGTCTGCGCGCGTACCACTCGCAGTTGAGCTGAGAAACGCCTCATGGCGAACGGACGGACTGCAGCAGTTCTGCCGCGACCACCAGGTCACCCTCGTCGGCCACGACCTCCACGACTACGACCTTTCCCGTGCCTCGTTCGACACGTCTGACGAGGCGGCATATATCCGCCTCATCGGTCAGCATGACGGCATCGGCAAGGGCCGGGTGATCCGTCCACAGACCGAGGCCCGGGCCTGGTGGGTCGGCCAGATCGCTGACATGATCGCCCGAGGCGTCCGGAGCGTCTACGTGGTCGCCAACAACCACTACGAAGGCCACGCGCCGCAGACCCTTCGCACCCTCGCCGCCGAGTTGGCCGAGGCCGATCTTCCGGTCGCGCCCTTCCAAGGGATGCCCGACGGTCCCGTCGATCTGTTCGGTGGATGAACACGTCGGATCCGAAGTGCATTCTGGGTCGGGTGGGCTGCATCGGGTCGGGGTATGTGCACAGGTGGCGCTGAGCTGACCCAGTGAACACCAGCGGACCCAGTGAACCTTGACTGCGTCGCCCGGTAGCCTCGCGGCCCGTGCCCGCAACGACGACCACGACCGCTCCCGACGAATGGTGGCGGAGCGGGGTGATCTACCAGGTGTACCCGCGCAGCTTCGCCGACGCGAACGGCGACGGGATCGGCGACCTCGCCGGGATCACCTCGAAGCTCGCATACGTGGCCGATCTTGGCGTCGATGCGGTGTGGATCTCGCCGTTCTTCACGAGCCCGATGCGCGACTTCGGCTACGACGTGAGCGACTACTGCGACGTCGATCCGATGTTCGGCAACCTGGCCGACTTCCGTCTGCTCCTCGGCCGCGCCCACGAGCTCGGCATGAGGATCCTGATCGACCTGGTGTTCTCTCACACCTCCGACCAGCACCCGTGGTTCACCGAGAGCCGCGCCAGCCGGGACAACGCCAAGGCCGACTGGTACGTGTGGGCCGACGCCAAGCCCGACGGCACCCCGCCGAACAACTGGCTGTCGATCTTCGGCGGGGTCGCGTGGCAGTGGGACACCCGGCGCAACCAGTACTTCCTGCACAACTTCCTCACGTCGCAGCCCGACCTCAACGTGCAGAACCCCGCAGTGCAGGACGCACTGCTCGATGCCGCCCGGTTCTGGCTGGATCTCGGCGTCGACGGCTTCCGGCTCGATGTCGTGAACTTCTACATGCACGACCTCGAACTCCGCGACAACCCTCCGGTTGGCGAAGCACATCGTGACCCCGCCGTGCGCCGCTCGAATCCGTATTCGATGCAGCGTCATCTCCACGACAAGAGCCAGCCCGAGAACCTCCTCTTCCTCGCCCGCCTGCGAAGTCTGTGCGACGAGTATCCCGCCATCGCCATGGTCGGAGAGATCGGTGACGAAGAGCCCCTCGTTCGGATCGCCGAGTACACCGGCGGCGGCGACAAGCTCCACATGGGGTACTCGTTCGACCTGCTCGGAGCTCGGCACGACGCGCCGTATGTCCGCCGGGTCATCGAGAAGTTCGAGGCAGTCGTCACCGACGGTTGGCCGTGCTGGTCCGTCGGCAACCACGACACCGTACGCGTACGTACGAGGTGGGGCAACGGCGACGAACGTGTGGCCCGAGCCGCCCTTGCGCTCATCATGATGATGCGCGGCACCCCATGCCTCTATCAGGGCGAGGAACTGGGTCTGGCCAACGTGACGATGACCTTCGCCGATCTCCAGGACCCCTTCGGCATCGAGTTCTGGCCCGACGAGCAGGGCCGCGACGGCTGCCG